>JAEYYQ010000162.1 GCA_023428365.1 Pseudomonadota bacterium
TGACGTTCCGCATCAATGACGGCCCGTTCGCCGGACAGGAAGGCGACAAGGTCCAGAGCCGCGTCATCCGGGACCGTCTGCTGCGTGAAGCCGAGCGCAACATCGCGATCAAGATCGCCGAAAGCGATGACAAGGATGCGTTTACGGTTGCGGGGCGCGGTGAGCTTCAGCTGGCGATTCTGATCGAGAATATGCGCCGCGAGGGCTTCGAGCTGACGGTGTCGCGGCCGAAGGTCGTGATCCAGATCGACGAGGCGACGGGCCAGAAGTTGGAGCCGGTCGAGGAGACGATCATCGATGTCGACGATGATCACACCGGGGTCGTCGTGCAGAAGCTGTCGGAGCGCAAGGGCGAGCTTCTGGAGATGCGCCCATCGGGTGGCGGGCGCACACGCATGGTGTTCCATGTGCCGACGCGCGGACTGCTGGGTTATCAAGGCGAAATGCTGTCCGATACGCGCGGTACCGCGGTCATGAACCGGATTTTCCACGATTACGTGCCGTTCAAAGGCGAGATTCAGGGGCGCCGCACCGGCGTGTTGATCTCGAACGGCACCGGCGAAGCGACAGCCTATGCCCTATTTTATCTTCAGGACCGTGGTCCCTCGATGGTCTCGCCGCAGACCAAGGTTTACGAGGGCATGATCGTCGGCGAGCACTCGCGTGACAACGATCTGATCGTCAATGTCGTGCAGGGCAAAAAGTTGACCAACGTTCGCGCCTCGGGCAAGGACGAAGCGTTGACGTTGACGCCGCCGATGAAGCTTACGCTCGAAAAGGCGATGTCATACATTGACGATGACGAACTCGTCGAAGTGACACCGAAGTCCATCCGTTTGAGGAAGCTTTGGCTCGACCCGAACATGCGCAAGAAGATGGAGCGCATCAAGGAAGCGCAGGCGGTTGCTTGAGCGCAGACCAGGCGGACTCTGCGCTTGTTAAATCCGGCGAGCGCAGCTGGCCGCAGGGCATGCAGGTCACGCCGGAATATGAGCTCGCGCTCAGCTTTCCTGCGATCGAAGGTGGCGGACATCTGTTCATCACCGGACGCGCGGGAACCGGCAAATCCACGCTGCTGAGGCATTTGCGCGAAAGCCTGGGCGAGGAGGCCGTTGTCCTCGCGCCAACAGGCTTGGCGGCGGTGAACGTCGGCGGCCAGACGATCCATTCCTTCTTCGGGTTTCCGCCACGACTGATCCGGCCGGATGATATTCGACGCAGCCGCAACGGCCGCGTCATGCGCCGGTTGAAGTTTCTCATCATTGATGAAATCTCGATGGTGCGCTCGGATCTGATGTGGGCCATCGATCAATCGCTGCGCATCAACCGGGGCCGCCCGCGCGAGCCGTTCGGCGGCGTGCGTCTGCTGCTGTTCGGGGATCTGCATCAGTTGCCGCCGGTGGTGCAGGAAGCCGAAGTCGCCGAGCATCTGGAGACGAATTTCGGCGGGCCGTTTTTCTTCAGCATCTCCGCCCTGCAGGATGGGGCAGGCACGTCGCTGCTGGAACTGACCCGCGTGTTTCGCCAGAACGATGAGGATCTGTTGAAGGTTCTCGATCGCATCCGCGAGGGTGACGTTGACGAGTCGGATCTCGAGCTTCTGAACAGCCGCGTGCATCCGATCCGGACGCTGTCGGAAGGCAGTCCTTATGTCATTCTGACGCCAACCAACGCGGCTGCGAATCGAATCAATGCCGCCTACCTTGAAGCGCTGCCCGGCGCAGCAACGGCCTATCAGGCGGGTGTGACCGGTGATTTCAGCGAAAGCGCGCAGCCGACAGACAGCACGTTAGTGTTGAAGGCGGGCGCTAAAGTCATCCTGTTGCGCAATGATCCCGACCGGCGCTGGGTGAACGGCACAATCGCCAAGATCAGCCGCCTGTCCGAAAAGCAGGTCTGGGTCGAGATCAACGGCAAGGAATATGAGGTCGAACCGGCAGCCTGGGAAAGCCGGCGCTACGCCTATGATCAGACCGAGCAGAAGATCGTGGAAACGGTCGCCGGCACCTTCAAGCAGTATCCCCTGCGGCTGGCATGGGCGTTAACCATTCATAAAAGCCAAGGTCTGACATTGGACAGGGTCTATATCGACCTTGGCCGTGGAACGTTCGCTCACGGGCAGACCTACGTCGCGATTTCGCGGTGCAGGTCATTGGAAGGATTGGCTTTTGCCCGTCCGCTGCGACCCGTCGATGTGCGCTTCGACCGGGCGGCGATGGGTTATCGCGACCTGTTCGGCGGGATATCCGGCTAGACTCAGTGACCTGTTAATCCGTGTGCGACAAAAAATTCATATCGCGACGCACAATTCATGTTGCAATGCAAAACTGGATTGATTAAATTTGCATCATCGCAACGGCACACGTTTTGATCGGGTGCCCAAGAGCGAAGCAAATTCAAATCGCGCCGTGCCCCAGGAGACATTCGATGAACGAGCAGTTCACTCGTCAAGCCCAAGAGATTTTCAACGCTGCCAAAGACGCTCGCATTCCCGAGAACGTTCAGGCCTTCGCCGAGGAAAGCGTCGCCAAGACCCGTGATGCTTATCAGAAGTTCAACACCGCTGCCAAAGACAACGCCAAGGTTATGGAAGAGGTCATGCTGAGTGCCCATGCTGGTGCGCGCGCGCTTGGCGAGAAGATCATGACCAACACCGCGGCCAACACGGAAGCCGTGTTCGATGCAGCTCAGGCTCTGGCACGTGCGCGCACGCTTCCTGAAGCGGCTCGCCTGCAGGCTGACTTCGTGCAGCAGCAGATGGCTGCGGCCAGCGCGCAGACCAAGGAGCTGTTTGAGCTGTCGACGCGCGTTGCGCGGCAGACGTTTGAGTCGATGAATGCGGCTACGAC
>JAEYYQ010000167.1 GCA_023428365.1 Pseudomonadota bacterium
GCGATCTTGGCGATGGCGCGCTTGCACGGTTCGAACCCCATGTTCGGGTTGGCCGGCACATAGCGGTGCGCTTCCTCGCACACCAGCGTCACCGGCACCTGACCTTCGCTCCAGAGTACGAAGTCAAACGTCATCCGGCACAGCACGGACACGACGACGTTCACGATCTCCGTCGGCAGGCCGGTCAGCTCCAGAATGGTGATCGGCTTCTTGTTGACGGGTACGCGGAAGATCTGCCCAAGGATCTGCGCCATGCCGTCGTAGACGGTCAGAGAGCCGAACATAAATGCATAGCGCGCATCCTGGCTGATGGTGTCGATGCGCGTTTTGATCTGCCGGTAGGGATGCAGGTCGCGCTTGTTCTCGAGCTTGCCCATCCGCTCGTCGATGAGCGCGGTGAGATCCGAGATGCGATAAGGAACCGGCGTATCGACAGTGAAGCGTCCGGGGTCCAACGCGCCACGGCGCAGGCCGGTGTGGCCTTCCTTGGCGCGCCCCTGGGCGTAGCGGCTCTTGGCGATCGGGATCAGCTCCTGAAGGATTTCCACCTCGGACTTCCGTCCTTGCGGATCGCCGATCAGCACCTCGACGGCTTCCTCGAACGTCAACAGCCAGAACGGAAGCTGCATGTTGCGCGGCGAAAGCACCTCGGCCCACTCGGTGAATGCGGACGCATATTCGTTGTGGGGGTCCAGCAACACGATGTGGGCCGCTGGGTTCTGCTGCAGGATCGCACGCAGGATCAGGGCCGTTGTGCAGGATTTTCCGGTGCCCGTGGTCCCGAGGATTGCGAAGTGTTTGCCGAGCAGATCGTCGACGCGGACCATTGCCGAGATGCTGGCATCCTGTCGAAGGCAACCGACGCGTACGGCCCCTTCCGCCTCGCCGCAGAAGGCCATCTCCAGCTCAGCTTTGGTCGCAACGCGCACCCGGTCGCCCAGAGACGGGTACGTGGTCACGCCGCGATTGAACGAGCCGGTGCTGCCATCCATGCTCTTCCACAGCTCGCCGACAAGACCGAGCTCTGCGATCCAAAGCTCGCCTTCGCCCTCCCGCTGCGCAGGCACAGGAACGCTCAGCGCCGAGACGATCGCCAGAACGGCGGTGCTGGCTTGCTCGATGACGAGCAGGGTTCCCATTTCGGGGCGTTGCTCCGGACCCCGCCTGCGGCCATCGCTGGCGTGATCCAACAGCACGACTGCTTTGGAGCCTGTCACGGACACGATCCGGCCGATCGACGGATCGGTCGTCCAAATGTCCTGGCCCGTTCCCAGGTTGGCAAGCTGCATCGTCATCTCCCCGCGCCCTCGTCGTTCGTGCTCAGAGAGCCGCCTCATGGCCTTCAGCGACTGACACCTGGTGTCCTCCTGGCAAAATGACCGCTACCTCGGTGCCTTTTGATTTCTGGCTGCGAATTTCCAGCCGGCCCCCATGAAGCTCGATCAAGGCCTTGGCGATTGGCAATCCGAGGCCTGTCCCCTCCCGCCACCGCGAATGCGTGCCGTCCACCTGACCGAAGGGCATCATCGCAATGGTGATTTCTTCCTGGCTCATGCCGATACCGGTATCGCGCACCACAAGCGCCGCACCGCCTGTCGTCATGCGAGCGGCTTCCACCATGACGCGTCCGCCTTCGTGCGTGAATTTGAGCGCATTGCCGACGATGTTGGTGATGATCTGACGCATCTTGACGCTGTCACCACGGATTGGCTGTATCGCGGGATCGATCCGATATTCCAGACGGACACCGGCCTCATCGGCTGACGGGCGGAAACCGGCCAAGGTCGATTCTACGACCTCGCCGAGGTTGAGCTCGCGATTGTCCAGCGTGTACTTGCCGCTCTGGATCTTGGAAATATCGAGAATATCGTTGATGACTGAGAGCAGATGCCCGGCTGCATCATGAATGAGATTCGCGTATTCGGTGATCTCGTGATCCTGCAGGCGACGATGCTGATGCTCGCGCAATAGCTTGGAAAAACCGATCACCGTGTTCAGCGGCGTCCGCAATTCGTGGCTCATGTTGGCTATGAATTCGGACTTGACCCGGCCAGCCAGTTCCGCCTCAATCCGCGCGGAATGCTCGGCAGCCCTCGCCCGATGCCTGACGATCGCATCGCCGAGCAACGCCGAATATTCGCTCATCAGCGAATTCGATTTGCTCGATCCGATCGCACCATTCAGCATGAAAAAGCCAGATTTGTCTGAGCCGGTTTCCTGAAACGCTATCAGGGCAGGCGCTAAGCCTAGGTTAATCTCAAGACCGGCAAATGCCGGAATACCGCTAACGCAGGGGCGACAATGTCGTTTGTGCCTGAAACGAGCGTTCTCATCGCATACGCCCTTGCCTGTGCGATTTTGTTCATCACACCCGGTCCGGATATGAGCCTGTTTTTGGCTAAGACGATTTCCGGGGGGCGGCGATCGGGGATAGCTGCCATGCTTGGCGCGACCATCGGTTGTGTGGTGCACACCCTGCTCGCGGCTATCGGGCTGTCAGCGCTTCTGGCTGCTTCTACAACCGCCTTCCTGATCGTTAAGATTGTCGGGGCGGTCTATCTTCTGTGGCTGGCTGTCGATGCCATCCGGTCCGGATCGGCGTTA
>JAEYYQ010000183.1 GCA_023428365.1 Pseudomonadota bacterium
GCAAGGTCGCCCGACTGGCGACGCTCACCATTGACGTCGAGCCAGACGGCCCCCTTCGTGGGATGGCCGATCTTCTCGGCCGGAATGATCGCGGTGCACGGCGCGGATTTCTCGAACGCTTTTCCGATTTCCCACGGCCGGCCCATCTTCTTTGCCACGCCCTGGAGATCCCGGCGCGTCATGTCGAGCGCAATGCCGTAGCCGTAGACATGCTTCATCGCCTCTGCGCGCGGGATGTTCACGCCGCCTGATTTCAGTGCGACAACCATCTCGATTTCCCAATGCACATCATTGCTCGCCGGCGGGTAGGGAAAGCGGCCGTCGGTGACGAGAGCGTCTGCGGTCTTCATGAAGAAGAACGGCGGTTCCTTATCCGGATCGTGGCCCATCTCACGGGTGTGCTCAGCGTAATTTCGGCCGACGCAGTAGATCCGATGAACCGGAAACAGCTTGTCGGATCCCTGAATCGGCAGGGCGACGACGGGCGGCGGATCGAACAGGTAGGTCATGAGCGGCAATCCCTTGGGCAACCATTGAGTTTCGGCCGGACGATTAGCAGATCACGTCCCGGGTTGCGAGCACTGCAGCGAAGGCTTGTTTGCTTTGTTCCTGATGGCGCCTCAATAAAATAGCGTTACCGGCTAAATTCCCCAGCGCCGCAAATAGAGTTGCAGCCAAAACTGCACGGTCTACCGAGACGAATTGACGACTGGCACATTGTGGTTGCTGCGCTGCATTACGATGATAGGGCTTGCTCCCTCGAAGATTGTCCTGATGCACGTTCAACTGACTAGAGTGGTGGCCGGTGGCAGTACGAAGCTCACGTCTTGATCGTCCCGTGGATTCCGCACGCGACCATACACTGGGGCGCGTTGATGCGGAGTTCACGCTTGTCGAGTACGGAAGCTACGCCTGCCCGCATTGCCGTACGGCCAACGATCACATCGCCGCCTTGCGTGATCGCTTCGGCGATCGCATACGCTATGTGTTTCGCCATCGTCCGCTGACCAACAACGACCTCGCCCGCCGTTCTGCCGAGTTGGCCGAAACCGCCCAGGCTGATGACTTCTGGCGCGTCCATATTGCGCTCATGGCGCGCTCGGAAACGCTGCAGGAAGAAGATCTCACAGCCATTGCTTCGGACCTTGGTCTTGCGGGACAGGACCCCAACGACGCCGAATTGACGATGTTGGGCGCCAAGGCGCGGGTGGAACAGGATGAAGAGAGCGCGCGCGCCAGCGGTGTTCTTTTCACGCCGACGTTTTTCGTCAACGGCCGGCGTTACGACGGCCCATGGGATGAGCGCTCTCTGTCCGATGCAATGACGGGAACATTGGGCCACCGCATGAAATCAGCGGCACTGGATTTCGCCAGCTGGGGCCCCTCCGCCGGTATGCTGTTGCTGCTTGCAACCCTGCTTGCCGTAGCGCTGACCAATTCACCGCTCGGGCCGGACTTTACCAGCTTCTGGCAGCAGAAAGTCGGCATCACGTTCGGTGACAACGGCATCCAGATGTCGCTGCTGCATTGGATCAACGACGGCCTGCTCACGATCTTCTTCCTGGTCGTCGGCTTGGAGATCAAACGCGAATTCACCGTTGGCAAGCTTGCAAACCGAAGATCGGCGGCCTTGCCGATTGCCGCCGCGATTGGCGGCATGGTCGTGCCGGCGTTCCTTTATTTCACTGTCATCCCGACCGGGCCCTGGGCGCATGGCTGGGGCGTCCCGATGGCCACCGATACGGCCTTCGCGGTGGCGCTGATTGCCATGATGGGGTCGCGCGTGCCGGTTGAGCTGCGCGTGTTCCTGACGGCTGCTGCAATCGTCGACGACATCGGCGCCATTCTCGTCGTCGCGGCATTCTATTCCAGCAGCATCAACGTCATTGCGCTGGCTGGGGCAGCTATAGCTGTTGGCCTGCTGGCGATGCTCAATCGCTCGCACATCTATCGCGTATTCCCGTACATGCTGGTGGGCATCCTGCTGTGGTGGTTCGTTCACCTCAGCGGCCTGCACGCGACTTTAGCCGGCGTGCTGCTGGCGCTGTTCATTCCGACGCTACCGCCAGCCAATCTCAACGCGCTGACGGCGCAGGCGAATGCCATCCTTGAAGCCGAGGCCCGGCGTGGGAATGAGATCCTGCGGAAAGGGCCGACACTTCCTTCACTGCGCGCACTCGACGCCATCCATGACCGGCTGGAATCGCCTGCGGATCGCCTGCTTCGTCATGCCGGCGCGCGATCCAGCTATCTCGTCCTGCCACTGTTCGCCCTCGCTAACGCGGGCGTTGTCTTGTCCACGGATGTTTTTGAAGGACATGAATCGCTGATGCTGGCGATCACCGCTGGCCTGGTCCTCGGCAAGCCCGTCGGCATGATCGTTGCGTCGGCCGCTGCGGTGTTATTGGGACTGGCCGTCAAGCCCGCCGCATATTCATGGGCTCAGCTTGCCGGCGCCGGAGCCATGGCCGGCATCGGCTTTACAATGTCGCTGTTCATCGCCGGGCAGGCATTTCCGGTGGCCACCGACTTCGCAGCAGCGAAAATTGCGGTGTTCATCGCCTCGATCATTGCTGCGCTGATCGGTGTCGCGATCCTGTGGTGGGCGTCGCTGCAGCCCGCGAGCGAGAACGGCAACGGCAACGGATCCGGCTCTTAGTTCGCCGGCTGCAAACGTTGTAGGCTGAGCCGAACACGGCTCAGCCTACTGAATGAATTTACGGGTAATTCCAAGATCGAGAGAGGCCCCCGAGTTCAGAGGCGGTTCCGCCTCATTCGTTGTCAACCCGGCCGGAGCAAAGCGGAGAGCCGGGACCCAGGGTTTCGGGAATCCCGTCTGGGTCCCGGATATTTCGCTCACGCGAAATTCCGGGATGACAACAGAACGTTTCCGAGTGGAGCCGATCTAAATCGGAAAGACTTTAGTGGATCTCTGGCTCCGGCACCGGCGTGCCGGCCTCCAGGAAGTCGAAGTCGCAACCTTCGTCAGCCTGGCCGATATGCTGCTGGAACATCGCCCCGTAACCGCGCTCATAGCGCGGCGGCTCGGGCTTCCAGGCCGCCTTACGACGCGCCATTTCCTCGTCGGAAACGTGCAGATGCAGCAGGCGCTTCGAAACGTCGACTTCAATCTCGTCGCCGGTCTGCACGAAAGCCAAGGGACCGCCAACGAAACTCTCAGGCGCAACATGCAGGATGCACGCCCCATAGCTGGTGCCCGACATACGCGCATCCGATAGCCGCAACATATCTCGCACGCCTTGCTTCACCAGCTTGCGCGGGATCGGCAGCATCCCCCACTCGGGCATACCCGGACCGCCCTTTGGCCCAGCATTCTGCAGAACGAGGACATGATCCGGCGTGACCTCCAGATCCTCGCGCTCCACTTCAGCGGCCATGTGGTTGTAGTCGCGGAACACAAGCGCCGGTCCGCGATGTTTCCTGAGACGCGGCTCCGCGGCAGACGGCTTCATGACAGCGCCATTGGGCGCCAGATTGCCCGTCAGCACTGCCGTCGCGCCTTCGGCATAGATCGCCTTATCGACCGTCAGGATCACGTCGTCCATCCAGACGCCGGCCCCTTCCAGATTTTCACCGAGCGTCTTGCCCGAGATCGTCATGGCGGAGCCGTCGAGACGATCAGCGATGCGGCTCATCAGGCCGGGCAAACCACCAGCGTAGTAGAAGTCCTCCATCAGATATTTGCCCGACGGACGGATGTTGGCGATGACCGGCACCTCGCGCGACAGCTCATCGAAGCGCTCTAGCGTCAGCGGAACGCCGGCGCGCCGCGCCATGGCAACAACGTGAATGATAGCGTTGGTCGAGCCGCCAATCGCCATATGAACCTTGATCGCGTTGTCGAAGGACGCAGACGTCAACACATCCGTCGGCTTCAGATCCTCCCACACCATGTCGACGATCCGCCGCCCCGCGACGGTACACATGCGGGGATGGCCTGAATCTGCCGCCGGCATCGCGGATGCACCGGGCAGCGTCATGCCCATGGCCTCGGCGATCGACATCATCGTCGCGGCCGTACCCATGGTCATGCAGGTGCCGAACGAGCGGGCAATGCCGTTCTCGATTTCCGACCAGTCATCCTCCGAGATGCGTCCGGCGCGCTTCTCGTCCCAATACTTCCACGTATCGGAACCTGACCCCAGCGTCTGGCCACGCCAGTTCCCGCGCAACATCGGCCCCGCCGGTACGAAGATCGCCGGCAGGTTCATGGAGATGGCGCCCATGATCAGGCCGGGCGTGGTCTTGTCGCAACCTCCGAGCAGGATCGCGCCATCGACGGGATGCGACCGCAGAAGCTCCTCGGTCTCCATGGCCAGGAAGTTGCGGTAGAGCATGGTCGTCGGCTTGACGAATGGCTCCGACAAGGAAATGGCGGGTAGCTCGATCGGGAAGCCGCCCGACTGAAGCACCCCACGCTTCACGTCCTCGACGCGCGCGCGCAAATGCGCATGGCAGGGGTTGATGTCGCTCCACGTATTGATAATGCCGATAACCGGACGTCCCGCCCAATCGGTCGAGTCGTACCCCATCTGGCGCAGGCGCGACCGGTGGCCGAAGGAGCGCAGATCCTGCACTCCAAACCAGCGATGCGATCTCAGTTGCTCAGGTGTTTTGCGCTGGCCTTTGGCCATTGGCTACTTCCTTTGAATGCAAAACGCATGCGCCCATCATGTATTCCGGTTGGGCACCGGCGTCATATTTTTCTCGCTCCGGCGACTGGCGAATTGCACCGCCACAACGATCGCTGTCAACACCGCACCCGCAATATCCGTATAAAGGCCGGGCTTGACCAAACACAGCGCCGCCGTGATCAGAAGCGCGCTTTGCCAAAGCGTTGAACGCGCTATCAGATAGCCGTGAAGCCCGGCACCCAGCAAGACGCATCCGATGGTCGAAGTCATGAAGGCCCAGATGATGTCCGGCCACGTGCCGATCATCAGGATCGCTGGCTCATAGACGAACATGAACGGCACGATGAAACCCGCCGCACCGATCCTGACCGCCGCCATGCTACTCAGCCAAAGATCCGACTTCGCCAGACCCGATGCCGCAAATACCGCCAGAGCCACCGGTGGCGTAATGGCCGACAGAATGGCGAAGTAGAATGCAAACATGTGCGCCGCAGGCTCGATAACACCCAGCTTGACCAGCGCCGGAACCAATAGCGACGTCATGATGATGTAGGCTGGCGTCGTTGGAATCCCCATGCCAAGCACGATTCCCGCGACCATCGTTAACAGAAGAGCAACGATCAATGTGCTCTGCGCCAAATTGACGACGAACTGGGTGAAGACAATGCCAAGGCCGGTCAACGTTACGACACCGATGATGATACCGGCGCAGGCGCAAGCCAGCGCAATTGGGATAGCGTTACGCGCACCGTCGATCATCGCGTCGATAATGATCGGGATACGAACATTTCCGCGCGTCGAGGCCCTCAGGGCTGCCACAGGAAAGCAGACGAGCGTACCGGCAAGGGCGGCCAGTGGTGCGCTGTAACCCGAATACATGACTGCCAGAATGGTAACGACGGGAATGAACAGATGTCCGCGCTCGGCCATGACGTTTCGGAACCGCGGCAATTCTGAGCGTGGCACCCCATGAATGCCCGCCCGCTTGGCTTCGAAGTGCACGGCTGCGAAACACGCAACGTAGTAGAGAATAGCCGGTATCAATGCCCAAATGATGACTTGGCCATAACCAACCTGCAGAAACTCGGCCATAACGAAGGCAGCAGCCCCCATGATAGGCGGCATAATCTGTCCACCGGTTGACGCCACAGCTTCGACGCCAGCGGCGAAGTGTGGCTTGAAACCGGTGCGCTTCATCAGCGGAATAGCAATCGGCCCGTCCACCATGACGTTGGCCACGGCTGAGCCCGAAATCGTGCCAAAGAGGCTCGACGAAACGACAGAAACCTTGCCCGGGCCACCCGCGGTGTGCCCGGTGAGGCTCATCGCAAAGTCCATGAACAACTGCCCTGTCCCCGTTCGCTCCATAAACGAGCCGAACAGCACGAAAATCATCACATAAGCAGCCGAAACGGCGAGTGGAATTCCGAACACGCCTTCCGTTGTCATGAAGAGCTGATCGAGCAAACGCTCTGGCTCAATTTGCGCGATAAACAAGCCATAGCCCAGAAAAACGAGCGCAGTCAGCGGCAGCGCCCAGCCCAGTGCACGGCGCGTTCCCTCGAGGATCATGACAATCAGGATGGTGCCGAGCACCATGTCTTCCGTCCTGAGATCATCGACGTAATAGATGCGATTGACGAGATAATCGTAATACAGAAACAGATAGAGGATCGGCGCGATGGCCAATGCTAGGCACGTGTAATCCAGCAGCGAGGGTGTTTGTCCGGCCTGAGCGGACGTTCGCCGGTACACCAGAAAGACCAGCGATAACGCGAACAGCAAGTGCGTACCCCGGAACATCAGCGCTTCGGACGCACCGAACCAGATGCACCACATGTGATACAGCGCCATCGAGACGCCCAAAATGCCGATGGCGAGACGCACGACGCCCGCGTGCGAAAAATCGAGCTTCATGAGCTACCTGTGCTGCGAATGAGCTGAGCGGCGCGTGGGAATATCAGTCCACGCTCGGCTGGGGCCTAGGAGGCGAAGGCGCCACGCAAGGCACCTCCGCCAACGGATCACTGCACAGTGATACCCTGCTCTTTGTAGAACTTGGCGGCTCCAGGATGGAACTTGACACCAACTTCCTCAGCCATCTTTGCTGGCGTGAGCCCACTCATCGCTTTGCTGGTTGCAGCGAGCGAAGACACGTTGTCCGCAATCGCCTTGGTCATCTTGTAGACGGTGTCTTCCGGCAGTTTGCAGGACGCCACAAGGTGCGTCGAATAACCGATGACCTTCACCGCCTTGTCCTGCTTCGGATAGGTGTTCGCTGGAACATCGAGAAGCGTGTACCCGGGGTTGATCTTCTTCATGCCGTCGATGGCATCCGATAGATCGATCAACGTGATGTCGACGCCGGCAGCGATATCCATGATGGATGACGCCGGGATGCTGGTACCAAGCGTAAACATCTGCGCTTGGTTGTCCTTCATCTGCGTTGAAGAGTCCGTGTAGGACACGAAGCTCACCCGCATATCCGCATACTTCAAGCCATAGACCTGCAGCAGATTTTGGGTAATGAGTTCGCCCGTGTTGCCACGCGGCTGGGTCGTCAGGGATTTGCCTTTCATGTCCTTGACGGAATTGATCCCCGCCCCGGCGAGCACGACGACCTGGAAATACTGCGGATAAAGCGAGGCGATATTGCAGAGATCGTCGTGCTTCTCAGTGAACGGCGCATTGCCCTGAATGGCATCGGCTGAGGTAATGGAATTACCAAACCCGACTTCCGCCTTGCTCGTTTGGATGGCGCGCACGTTGGCGACACCAGCGCCCGGCAAAGACTGCACATTCATACCGGGAACGGCTTTTTCCCAGATGTCCTTGAGCTGACCACCGAGCGGCACCCAGACGCCACCTTGCGGTCCCGTCATGAGGCGGACGTCACTGGCCTGGGCGGCTCCTACAGCAGATCCCGCTGCAACAACCGCCCCGAGTAGAGTGCGCACAAAGGCATTCAGCATCAGTCGTTTCCTCCATATCTTTGTTTTTTAGTTATGCAGTGTTTTTATTTTTTAGAACGGCACGCGCCGGCTCATCAAGCCGCCGCGCGCGCGAACGTCTGGTCGTAGGCAAACAGAGCCTGCGCTGCCTTATCGACTTTGGCGCGGTCAGCCGCCTCGAGATTGTCCATGCTGGGCAACATCGGCCCCATATCGGCGACACCCGCACCCGTTACAGCATCATGCAGCACGCGGATCGGGCCGATGCCATCGCGCAGATCTTCCAACGGCATGAAGTTCTCGCGAATTTTTTCCGCTGCCGCGTAATCCTTCGCTTTTATCAACCCCAGGATCTTCATCGAAGCCCGCGGTGCAATGCACACGCATCCGGAAGTGAATGAGGCAATGCCGAAGCTGCGCAAATGATCAATGGCTGGCCGCTCACCGATGCCGCTCGCAACGACGGAGCGATCAACGCCCTCAAGGATGCGGGGCAGGAAATCATCTTTCGACGGATCATCGCGCACGACGGCATACTTCACCGACGTCACAACCTTGTCAGCTACCAGTTTGATGATGAGCTCGGGCGTCAGCATTTTCTCGTCCTTCACATAGAGGACGATCTGCTTGTTCACCGCCTCGGCAAATCGGCGGACAGCGGTTGCAACACCCGTCGGCACGGATGGCCCCGTCCCGGGCAGCACCATCACCGCGGGAAAGGCACGAGATTTCAAGATCGGGGCCTGATCGCGCAGCTTGCCGAAATCCGGGCCTGCAGACGGCAGAAACCACGTATCCGCACCGACGCTCTCGGAGAGGAAGTCGAGGATTTCGGCATACTCACCAATGCTCACGTTGAAGAACGTGGCATTCCCGCCGTACATCAGCGAGCGCACGCCGCCAGCTTCGATATATTTAATGATTGCAAGATTGGCTTTGCGGTCGATGCGAAACTCGCGGTCACGCGCCAAAGGCGGCACAGCAATCACCGAGCGCGAAATATCGGCTGTCGTAACGGGCGTGGTCTTCATACGGGTGGTTCTCCAACTGCGACGTAGACTGCAGGCTTGCCACCCGTTCTTATATGCAGAGCACGGTTCATGGAACCACTCTGCGAGTCAAGTGCCATGGCTCCAAAATGACGGCGAAATGCGCCTTGGCCGCGAGGATCAGCGCAGGCGGGCGTTGATCGCATCCAACTTAGCCGATCCGGGGCACACATCGGACATCTTCAAGGCATTCAGCGGCGTCGGCGACGTCCGCAGAATGTCATGCAAATCCTGCTGGCGCTCCTCGATATAGAGGAGGCCCGTCGCGACCTCTCCACGTGCCGCACTCTGGCGGATCGTCATCAGTGCGGAATCGGCATCGCGCGGATCATGGCTGCCGTCGAGCTTGTGCAAAATGAGATGCGAACCGTCGTGCATCGTCACGGACAGCGACGTCCCTTCGTCGTAATCGGCTGTGATCTCGCGCTCTTCCGGAACGAAATCGAGCTTATCGATCGCCTGATTATGCGCACGGACGTAATCATAGCTCTTGGTCGAAGCAGGATGATTATTGAACGTCACGCACGGACTGACGACGTCGATGAAGGCAAAACCACGATAATTGATGGCGGCCTTCAGCAGCGGAATGAGCTGCCTTTTGTCACCCGAAAACGACCTCGCGACAAAGCCAGCACCGAGTTGAATCGCCATCTGACACAAATCAATGGGATCGAACGGATTGGCTTCACCCTTTTTCGAAGGCGAGGACTTGTCATTCGTGGCCGAGAACTGTCCCTTGGTCAGCCCGTAACAGCCATTGTTCATGACCACGTAGACCATGTTCAGACGGCGGCGCACCACGTGCGCGAACTGGCCGAACCCGATCGAGGCCGTATCGCCATCACCGGAAACGCCAATGTAGACAAGATCGCCGTTGGCGAGATTGGCGCCGGTTGCCACTGACGGCATGCGGCCGTGAACGCTATTGAAGCCGTGGCTGCGGCCAAGAAAGTAGGTCGGCGCCTTCGAGGAACAGCCAATACCGGAAATCTTCGCGATACGATGTGCGGGAAGATCCAGCTCGAAGCAGGCTTCAATAATTGCGGCAGTGATGGAGTCATGCCCGCATCCGGCGCATAGCGTCGACATCGAGCCTTCGTAATCGCGATGCGTCAGGCCCAGCGCGTTCTTCTTCAACGCCGGATGGTAGGCAACGGGCTTTT
>JAEYYQ010000435.1 GCA_023428365.1 Pseudomonadota bacterium
GATGTCTTGCCCTGATCGGTCGCCATGCCCGTCGTCGTGTACCGCTTGACGTGCTCGATCGAACGGAAGCCTTCGGCGGTCGCGCTGGCCAGATCCTTCGCGGTGACGTCGTTCTGAAAATCCACGAAGGCCTTGCGACTGCCTGACGGGGCTGTGCCGGGGCAAACACCTGTAATCCCGGCGAGATCGAGAGGCTTCTCCGATGTCGTGAAGGTGCGGGCTGTCACCCTTCCCGCGCTCTCATTGGCCGTCCGGCCTGCTTCCAATCCCGCCGCATAGCCTTCCGTCAAAACCTCTCCGAGCACGAACGTCCCTCGGCAAGCCCCTGCCGAACGCTCATGCTGGGCGGAAACCGACGGAAGAAACGAATTAGATCCGTCGCTCCAGGCGAGTTTGCCGCGCGATTGCGAAAACAGGTGGACCGACGGCGTCCATCCCCCGGACATCAGCAGCAGATCACACGCGACGTTGCCTGCGGGATCAACCGCACCACCGTCGCGGACACGGCCAATCTTGGCGCCGCTGATGCGCAGATTTCCGCTGGTTCCGATGACGGTCGCGGAGGTCACGATCTGGATTCCCGCAGATCGCGCCTGGGCGATCAGTTCGTTGTGCGGGTTTTGGCGCAGATCCGCGATCATGGGGATCGCAACCCCTGCGGCGTGCAATTCGAGAGCCGCCAGGTAGGCCGTATCGCATGCCGTGAAGACCACAGCGCGAGTTCCCGCGCGCACGCCATAACGTTGCAGATACGTACGAGCAGCGTCGGCGAGCATCACGCCGGGGCGGTCATTCCCCGAGAACACAAGTGGCCGCTCAATCGCGCCGGTCGCCAGCACGACCTCCTTGGCACGGACCTGCCACATCCGCTCGCGCGGGGCGTCCGATGCCGGAGACGCGCGATGATCCGTCAGGCGTTCGACGAGCGCGACGAAATTCTGCGCGTAATAGCCAAACGCTTGTGTGCGCGGCAGCAACCGAACACGCGGGTTGGCGCGCAATTGGGTGAGCGTATCGGCGAGCCGCGCCGCAGCGGGTTGTCCCTCGATCTGAACATCACCGGCCGACAGCAACGAGCCGCCCAGTTCGGCCTGTTCATCGCATACGATAACCCGAGCACCACTGTCAGCTGCCGCCAAGGCCGCCGATAGTCCGGCAGGGCCAGCACCGATCACCAGCACATCGCAATGCGCGTACCGATTGGCATAGCGATCCGGATCGGCGTCTTCCGGCGCGCGTCCGAGTCCGGCAGCATGCCGGATCAGTGGTTCGAAAACCTTTGTCCACGTGCCTGCACCGAAACGACGAGGCCCCATGAAGGTCTTGTAATAGAACCCAGCTCCGAGAAACGGCGAGAACAGACCGCTCACAGAGCCCACATCGAAGCTCAGCGAGGGCCAACGGTTCTGGCTTTCCGCCGTCAGGCCATCATAAAGCTCGACTTGCGTTGCTCTCAGGTTTGGAGTGACCCGTCCGCCGCTTCGACGGACCGTGACAAGCGCATTGGGCTCCTCCGCTCCGGCGGAAACAATGCCGCGCGGGCGATGGTATTTGAACGAGCGCCCGACCAGATGGACCCCATTCGCCAGCAGCGCCGACGCGAGCGTATCGCCCTGAAGACCGAGGTACGATGCGCCATCGAACGTGAACGTCAATGGCCGGTTGCGATCCACGCGCCCGCCCGTCGGGGTACGGAACTTCTCGCTCATGAGCGCCCGTCCTGCTCGAACTGCTTCAGATCGGGACGCGGCTGGCCGGCAGCATATGTCATGAGGATGCGGGCGCTTACGGTGTGGCGCACAGCATTGAAGAAACCGCCACAGCCGTGCGTATGCCGCCAGCGCTCCATATGCAGGCCCTTCGGATTACTGCGCATGTAAAGGAAGTCAGCCCATTGCGTATCGGAGACCTGCGACGGGTCGGCGGGTCGCGCGACATGCGCTTCGCCTGCGTGCTGGAATTCGATTTCGGGGCGTTCCATTTCGCAATACGGACAGCGGATCAGAAGCACTGCCAACCTCCTCAGTGCGCGACGGCGGCTGCGGCCGCTTCGTCGATCAGGCTGCCGGTCACGAAGCGATCGAGCCGGAATGGCGCCGCGATCGGATGAGGTTCGCCCTTGGCGATGGTTGCGGCGAACACGTGCCCCGATCCGGGTGTCGCCTTGAAGCCGCCGGTTCCCCAGCCGCAGTTGACGAACAGCCCCGGCACCGGCGTCAGCCCGATAATCGGCGAACGATCCGGCGTGACATCGACGATACCGCCCCAATTGCGCAGCATTCGGAGACGCCGGAACATCGGGAACAGCTCGCAGATGGCATCCAGCGTGTGCGTGGCGATGTGCAGACCGCCGGTCTGACTGTAGGAGGTATAGACGTCCGTTCCCGCACCGATCACCAGTTCGCCCTTGTCGGATTGCGAGATGTAGGCGTGGATCGTGTTCGACATCACCACGCATGGCACGACCGGTTTGATCGGTTCGGACACCAGCGCCTGCAGCGGGAAGCTCTCGATCGGCATACGGACGCCAGCCATCGCCATGACCACGGAGGTATGACCGGCAGCAACGACGCCGATCTTCTTGGTCCGGATCGTTCCGCGTGTGGTCTCGACAGCCTCGACCGCACCATCGGCCCCCCGGCTGATGCCCGTCACCTCGCAGTTTTCGATGATATCGACGCCGAGCCCGTCGGCTCCGCGCGCATAACCCCAGGCAACGGCGTCATGCCGTGCAGTTCCGCCGCGACGCTGCAAGGCTGCACCGAGGATGGGATAGCGCATGTTCGAAGAGATATTCAGCGACGGGCAGAATGCTTTCGCCTGTTCAGGCGACAGCCATTCGTTGTCGATGCCCGCGAGACGATTGGCGTGCACGTGGCGCTTGAAGACCTGCACGTCATGAATGTTGTGAGCCAGCATCATGACGCCGCGCGGGGAGTACATGACGTTGTAATTGAGCTCGTGAGACAGCCCTTCCCACAACTTCATTGCGTGCTCGTAAATTCCCTCGCTGGCCTCCCAGAGGTAATTCGAGCGGATGATCGTGGTATTGCGCCCGGTGTTGCCGCCGCCGAGCCACCCCTTCTCCAGCACCGCGACATTGCGAATGCCGTGCTCTTTGGCCAAGTAGTAGGCCGTGGCTAACCCGTGCCCACCCGCACCGACGATCACGGCGTCATAAGCCGACTTGGGTTCCGGCGAACGCCATTGGCGCGGCCAGCCCGGTCCGAAGCCCAGGGCATTTCGGGCAAGCGTGGCAATGTTGAAGCGCATGGATCCTGTCGGTCTTGTGGGTAACGCGCCTAGCGTGCGGAATCGCTTTCAGTCCGTCAAGCGTGTCGGGATGACTGGAGCTGATGGGCGGCACGAATGATCCGTTCTGCACCATCCGTCAGCCGGAAGCTGATCAGGTCGTCGAGCTGAACGAACCGGGCATCGCGGGTATCGCTCGCGGCGGCAGGCTCACCATCAATCCAGCGTCCATAAAAAACGGCAAGGACGTAGTGCAGGCGAAGAGCCCCTGCCCCATCCTTGAAGATCACATCGTGGACATCGGTGAGGCCCTGCACCTCGCAGGTCACGCCGGTTTCTTCCATCACCTCGCGCGCTGCGGCTGCCTTGGCGGTTTCGCCGGGCTCGATATGCCCGCCAGGCAAGCTCCAGACCCCACGGATGGGCGGTTTGCCGCGTTCGACGATCAGCACGGTGTCACCGCGAAATATGGCAGCGCTGGCGGCTGCCTTGGGCCAGTGTGTCTTGCTGGCCTCGTTCTCTATGCTCATGTCGTGCGGTGCTCGCTTTGCCCCGGGATCGACAAACGGTAGATGCGGGGTTGCAGGGCGTCGAGAGTGATTCGATAACGACG
>JAEYYQ010000487.1 GCA_023428365.1 Pseudomonadota bacterium
AGGCGCGATCGGCCAATGGGTTGGAGACATTTTGCGATGAATAATGCCGCTGTTGCCGGAGACGATACGATTTCCGTCTATTGGCAAACCGGCTGTACGAGCTGCCTCCGTACCAAGGAATTTCTGACGCGTCATGGCGTTGCGTTCCGCTCCCGCAACGTATTAGAGGATGAAACGGCGCTGGATGAGCTCAGCCGCTTTGGTTTGCGTCGGGTTCCGATCGTCGTGCGGGGCAACGCATGGGTCGATGGGCAAGTTCTTCACGACGTAGCGAAGTTGTGCGGCATTCCCTGGGGCGCGCAAAAAATCCTGCAGCCCGACGAAATGCGTCGCCGCATCAACGCGATCATCCGAGCGAGCGAGGCCAATGTGCTGCGGTTGCCGCAGAAATCGCTGCAAACTCTGTTGCCCAATCGGCCGCGCAGCTACGCCGATCTTACCTACCATATTTTCAATATCGTGGACGCTTTCGTGGAGCACGAAGAAGGCCTCGCGTTGGCTTATGAGGCTTACTATCGGTTGCCGCCAGCGGAGATGCAGACGCCATCGGGTCTTGCGCAATACGGAGAACATGTCTCGAAGCGCTTCAATGACTGGTTTGACGAACACGAGAAAACCGTCAATTGGAGCCGCAAGGCGGACGTTTATTACGGCGAGCAATCTCTGCACGAGTTTCTCGAACGTACGACCTGGCACAGTGGCCAGCATGCGCGTCAGCTTGTGTGGGTGATCGAAGGACTGGGGCTCACGCCAGAGCGCTTGAGCAGTGAAGTCTTTCGCGGCCTACCGATGCCGGAGAAGGTGTGGGACGACGAAGCCGCTGCTGCGGTGTAGGATGCGGAACCTACAATCAACCGGCTGACAGCTGCGCCGACTGGCATCGCTCAGTGCTGCGCGGTTCAACAGACGGAGATCTATGAGGCGGTGGTCTCCATGGAAATGACCTGATGGTTTGCGAGGACCGCTGCATATTCGATGGCTTCGATGAGGCTTGTCTCGCTCGCGATGCCGTGGCCCGCGATGTCGAATGCGGTGCCATGATCAACGGACGTGCGGACGATAGAAAGCCCGAGCGTAATGTTTACGCCGCTAATCGCGTTCCATCGTCCGGTGGCAGGGTCGACCGAAAAGCCGAGCAGCTTGACCGGGATATGTCCCTGGTCATGGTACATCGCAATCACAGCATCGTAGCTGCCGCCACGCATCTTTACGAAAACGGTGTCACCCGGTACGGGTCCGTCGACCGTTATCCCCTTTGAACGATAGTCGGCTGTGAGAGGTGCCGTCACCTCGATATCCTGGCGCCCCAGGATGCCGCCTTCTCCAGCATGCGGATTGAGTGCAGCAACCGCGATACGTGGGGCCGAAATACCCAGGCGCTGCAGAGCCTCTTGCGTGAGATCGATGACACGCCGGAGCCGCTCCGGCGTCAATCGTGCGGGTACGTCTTCAAGCGGGATGTGCGTCGTCAGATGGCTGACCCGGAACGGACCATGGGCCAGCATCATCACTGCGCTGCTCCCGCCAGTGAGGTGAGTGAGAAGCTCGGTGTGCCCAGGATAGGCTTTGCCCGCGAGGTGCAGAGCCTCTTTGCTCAATGGCGCCGTTACGATGGCATCCGCCTCGCCAGCCTGGACGGCTCTGACAGCGCGTTCCACGCAGTCGTGAGCGATGCGCCCGGTTTCAGCGCTCGGTTCGCCTAAAGCGATTGGATTGCGTGGCGCACCCACGTCGAGGATCGCAGTATGCTCCGATAACTGGCTGATCGACGTAAGGCTCATCTCCTTGGCGGCAGAATCGAGGACCGCGGCCGAGCCGGCAATCTGTAGCGTGAACTCACCCGCTTGGATTCTCGGCACGAGAGCCGAGCAAGCCTTCAGCACAATTTCGGGGCCAATGCCGGCCGGGTCTCCCATTGTGATGCAAAGACGAGGTGCACTTCGGTTCATTGATGGCTCATTGGATAATCGTGCTGAAGTCGGCGTCGGACACGCCTCTCATGAGAAGTTCGACCAGAGTGTTCGATGATCCGAACGCACCGGATTTCGACATGACAGCGATTCCGGGCCATCGACCACCGCGAAGTCGGCTGAGTGGAACGCCGCCGGACACAAAGCCCTCGCACATCAGCGCCTCTGCTCCGAGGGCATCGCAAACAGTTCGCAATGTTTCTCCTCCGCTGCAGAACAAGGCGTCTGGTTTGATGACGTGCGACAGCAAGGGAATGAGCATCGTCGCAATTGCCCGCGTGGCGTCCGTCCGGGAGCGGGGTGCGAGATTGGGAGCGACGACCACCATCGATTTGCGTTCTAGGCGGCGGTTGATCCGGTCAGCAACAGTCGCTGGGTCGTCACCGTCGGTCCAGGTCAGAACTGCTGTTGGATCACGTCGAGCTATTGCTTCAATCTGATCGTGTGTCACGCGATGGTCCGTGCCGATGATCGCAAGCATACGGCCAGCGGCTATTGGCAACCAATGTGGCGATGTGCTCGCGAGCGCTTGAGCAAGGCCGCCGCTGCCGCACCACAAGATTCGGCCGCCTCGATCGCGCTCGCGTGCGACGAGTGTCTGCAAATCGGTATCCGTCTCCGCATCGGCGAGCACGACCGTCGGCTTTTCCGCGACTGCGTGACCGCATCGTGTTTCAAAACCCGCGGCCTGGAGTTCGCCGGCGAGATCAATTGGAATGCGTTCGAACCTTCCGTGGGAATCCCTTGCGTGCTGCCAACCTTCTCGCGTGATACGGCCAAGAGAGGGATGGGCAGGGGCCAGTACGATGCGATTGCAGCCCATCTTTTCGGCGAACGTAGCGAGTTCTAGCACGGGGTGGCCGCGCAGCAGGCTGTCGAGCTTCTTAAACAGAAGAGGGTGATCCCGTCTCTCGCGGGCGATATCTGCCGCAGCCAATGTTCGCGAGTTTGCTATGTCCGCGGTGCAATCGCGTGTCTCGGTCGAGTAGGCCGACAAACCGGCCGCAACGCCGGACGATGGTGCCCATGACACAGTGACAGGCATTGCCGGACGAGCGAATGCCGCCGCAGAGTCGAGGGCTCCGGTGAGATCATCGGCGACGAGATGGAGCGCTGAGATCATATAGCCTCCAGCGGTGCCACGATAACGTCAACGCCGCCTTCGCGGATTTTATCGAGGATGACTGGGTCTGCGCGTTCATCGGTTACGATCACCGATCCGGTCTCCAATTTGGCAGCATGGAAGACCGAAGGCTCGCCGAATTTGGAGTGATCGGCAACGATCACTGCGCGTCTCGATGCGCGCAAGATAGCCTGCTTTACACACACGACGTCAAGGTTGGTTTCGCTGATGCCTGCTTCGGTCACGGCATGCGCGCCGACAAAGGCAAAATCAGCGCGAATGGTTTCGAGCAACGCTTCACCTGGAGAGCCAAGCAGCGTCGACGAGCCGGGGCGCACCGTACCGCCAGTGACAAGAACTCGGATACGCGGAGATTCCGACAGGATCTGCCCGACCATCAGATCGTTTGTGATGACCGTCAAAGGCAGCGAACCGCGAGCGATCTCGCGTGCGACCTCCATAACAGTCGAACCGCTATCGAGGATAATGGCCTGATGAGGCTCGATGAGAGCTGTAGCGGCGCGTGCGATCGCCTCCTTCTCGCTGCGCAGAATGTGCTCAGCAACGGCTTGGCCAGTTTCCAGCGTAACGAGTGCCCGGGCACGCAGGCTTGCTCCGCCGAAGGAACGATCGAGGAACCCGCCTTGCTCGAGCGTTTCGAGATCGCGGCGGATCGTTGAAACCGACGCGCCGATCCGCCCGGCAAGCTGCTGCACCGACACGGCGCCGTCGGTTTTGAGAATTTGCAGAATTTCTGCGTGGCGCTGTGCGGGGATCAGTCCGACGCGCGCCGATAACGGCCTGTGTTCCACTTTGCCACCTTCGCGAATGATCGACTGCTACCAAATTCGGTCATCAAATGTCAAACTCGTGCAAAATCGATTGACACGAAACCGGCGGGCAACGACACTCCCGCCAAAAGTCGAAGCCACGGTCAATGGACCGACGACGGACGAGCCACGGGAGGAACAGGCTAATGCGTTTGAAAACATTGGGAATTTTGGCGACTGGTGCGCTGGCGATCATCGGCGTTCGTGATGCGAGCGCCGCCGATGTCTCCTGGAAATTCTACACGTACTTCGCGGCCAACGATAAGCCGACGACCTTGCATCGGGCGTTTGCGAAGGATGTCGAAACCGCGACTAACGGACGTCTGAAGATCACCGTGTTTTCGGCTGCTGAGTTGCCTTACAAGGCGGCTGACGTATTGCGCGT
This sequence comes from Pseudomonadota bacterium, assembly GCA_023428365.1. GTDB lineage: Bacteria > Pseudomonadota > Alphaproteobacteria > Rhizobiales > Hyphomicrobiaceae > ZC4RG25. The sequence continues at coordinate 4,309 of JAEYYQ010000487.1, forward strand.
TGTCGGTTCGCGCCAAGTCGAGATGGGCGATGTCGCCTTCGGCTTCGTGGCTGGCGATGTACCCGAACTCAACGCACTGTCGATGCCGTTCTCGTGCACGTCGATGGACAAGTTCTACGACGTCCTCGCACCGTCCATCGAAAAGCCGATCAATGATGTGCTGGAAAGCAAGTTCAAATCAACATCGATCATGCAGTGGGTCATGCCCCCGCAACAGCTATGGCTTGCGAAGCCGGTCGATGGCGTCGACGGCCTCAAGAACCTCAAGGTTCGCTCCTGGAATCGCGAACAGGCCGAGATGATGCGGCTTGCCGGCGGCTCGGGAGTTACGATCACGCCTGCTGAAGTTATTCCAGCGCTGCAGCGCGGCGTCGTCGACGGCGCATTCACCGCGGCGGTTCCTGCCTTGGACTGGAAGTTCAACGAGGTGACCAAGTTTGGTTTCATGATCAATCTCACCCTTGCGCACCAGGCAATCGTGACCAATCAGGCCGCTCTCAATTCTCTCCCCGAGGATTTGCGCAAAATCCTGCTCGCCAAGACCGAGGAATGGGCGCCAAAGTATCGCGCGGAGCTGATCGCAGCGGACAAGTCTGCGCGTCAGACGCTGACGGAGAAGGGCATGACTCTGAAAGATGCCACGTCCGACGAAATCACCCGGTTGCGCGATCTCACTGCACCGATCGCCAGTGACTGGGTCAGCAAGGTCGGTCCCGTGGGCAAGGATATGCTCGCCGTCGCAGTGAAAGCGTGCAGCTGAACATCGTCCGAAATTGGCGGGGATGGCGGGTACACTCCATGGATCGCATACCGATTGTATCCCGCGTTCTCGACGTCGTTCAGTGGATAGGGCTGGTCATCGGCGTAGCAATGATCGTTGCAATGGCGACGCTGATGAATGTTGAGATTGCCGGTCGCACGCTCTTTGGCGTCTCCACCCAGATAGCTGACGAATACGCGGGGTACTTTTTCACTGCGGCCACGATGCTGTGTTTCGTCCCGGCTCTACGCGAAGGACGTTTCCTTCGGGTCGAGGGGCTCATCTCCCTCCTTCCGGGTCGCCCCAGGGCGATCATTGAGGTGTTTGCTGCGATTGTCGGCGCCGTAACTTGCGCGGTTCTCGCGGACGCCACTTTCGATCTGGCTGCGGCGAGCGCCTCTTTCGGCACCCGATCGCTGCAGCCATCGGAGACGCCCCTGGTCATCCCGCAGGCGGTGATGCCGTTCGGCTTCGGTGTCCTCGCGATCGCATTCCTGGAGTGGGGCACCTTATGCGCCATTCGGCTATGGCGTGGCGAGCTTCCTCAAGAGGGGCCTCTGAATGCCGTGGACTGAGCTGCTCACGATCTACGGGGTTCTGCTGGTTGCGACCCTGGCGTTCGGTGTTTCTATCGGGGCTGCAATGGGTTTCGTCGGCATCGTGGGGATCACGATGGCGAGCGGAACGATGCTGTGGCCAACATTCGGCGATATCGTTTTCAATACCACGACGAATTTCAGTCTCGTTGCGATTCCGCTGTTCGTGCTGATGGGTGAGCTGATCCTTCAGAGCGGTATTGCGGGGCGGTTCTATTCCGGCATTTCCGGGCTATTTAGTCGTGTGCCGGGTGGGCTCGCTCAGACAAACATCGCCGGGTGCGCAATCTTCTCGGCGATTGCCGGTTCATCGGTTGCCACGGCGTTGACCGTCGGCACTGTCGCCGTCAAGGAAATGCGTTCGCGCGGTTACGCCGACAACCTGACACTGGGCACACTGACGGCCGGTGGCTGTCTCGGTATTCTAATCCCGCCAAGCATTCCGTTGATCGTCTATGGTTCGATGACCCAGGAATCCGTCATCGACCTATTCATGGCGGGTATTATTCCGGGCATCGTATTGGCTCTTCTGTTTTCTCTCTACGTTGCCGTCCGCACTCTGATCACCCCCAGTCTCACGCCCAAGCGAGAACCGACGTCGGGCCTCGGGATCGGACGGGCGATCCGGGATTCGCTGCCAATCATAGGGTTGATCAGCGCTGTCATCGGCGGCATGTATACCGGTGTGGTGACACCAACCGAAGCATCTGGCTTCGGATCGCTGCTCGCGCTGATACTGGCGGTGGCCTATCGAGAATTGACTTGGCCAAAGCTATGGATCGCGCTGCGCAATACGGTGCTGACCAGCGCCACGATCATGTTCATCACCATCAATGCCCAGGTTCTGAACTTCGCCGTCGTTTCGTCGGGGATCGGACGGGGACTGGCGGATTGGATGACGGCGCTCGAGGTCTCTCAGTTCGTCTTTTTTTGCATCCTCCTGGTTGTTTACGCGATCATCGGCATGTTGATCGACGGATTGTCGATCATGTTGCTGACGGTGCCACTGCTTTATCCGAGCCTTATGGCGCTCGGCTTCAACGGGATATGGGTCGGGATCATTCTCGTCGTTTTCATCGAACTCGGCGCGCTGACGCCTCCCATGGGCCTCAATCTCTTCGCGATCAGTTCCATTGCACCAGACCGAACGCTGGGTGAGATCGCGTGGGCGTCGGCACCTTACGCTGTCATCATCGTGGCGTTTTCATTCCTTTTGTATGCGGTCCCCGAGATCGTCCTCTGGTTGCCCGCTGCGCTGAAATAATCCGGAGCCCATCGCATGTTTGCGCCGCCGCCTGTTGTCGAGCCAGCCGTTTTTACAAGGCTCCCCGATAAATTCAGGAAATCAGAACCCACTTCGGAGTGGCATCGCTATCAGCCAGGTGTCCTCCCCACGCATTCCCTGTTGGAGGGTCCTTCTTTCGATCATGAGGGTAGGCTCTATTGCGTCGATATCCCATGGGGGCGGGTGTTTCGCATCGATGCGGCAGGCGAGTTCACGCTGATCGCGGAATATGATGGCGAACCAAATGGCCTGAAGATCCACAAAGATGGGCGCATCTTTATCGCCGACTATAAGAACGGGATCGTGATCCTCGATCCCGATACAGGAGCGATCACGCCTTTTCTGCCGCGGGTTCGCCTTGAACGACTCAAGGCGGTGAACGATCTCGTCTTCGCCTCGAATGGCGATATGTACTTCACGGATCAGGGGCTCACGGGATGGCACGATCCGAGCGGGCGTGTCTTCAGAGTCCGGTCAAATGGTCAGGTTGATTGCCTGCTCGACAACATTCCCAGCCCGAACGGGATCGTGCTCGACCCGAGTGAAAGCGTACTCTATGTCGCCGTTACACGTGCGAATGCCATTTGGCGCGTGCCGCTGATGCGCGATGGGACTGTCGCAAAAGTCGGCACGTTTATCCAACTCTCGGGCGGCGGTGGGCCGGACGGCCTTGCCATGGATGAGGCCGGCAATCTCGTCGTGGCTCATATCGGTCTAGGCGCAATCTGGCTTTTCAGCCCGGCGGGAGAGCCTCTTTTGCGCGTCCAATCCCGCCACGGATCTCACACGACGAACATGGCCTATGGCGGGAAAGGACGCCGCAGCTTGTACATCACGGAGTCCGAGACGGGAACGATTCTCCGCGCCGAGATGCCTGTAGCTGGACGGCTCATGTATTCGGGATTTTGAAATCTCGACGCTGCGACGGCTCTTCTGCGCTCTCTTTTTCCTCGCGAACGTCCTATTCGCTCCGCCGCATTAACAGCGGTGCGTAGACGACGACGAAGCCGCCGAATGCTGCCACCCATGCCGTCGCAGACAAATGCAGCATCGGTTCCCGGAGGATGTCGAAAGCCGCCGCGATACGGGCCACGGCAGCGATAATCGCGGCGAGATAGATGAGCTGGATCGGGCGCGAGGCGGTGAGTTGGCGGCCGGTATGGCCAAGGCTCGCACGGGTCATGACGGCGAGGGTCATGATGCCGATGGCGCCGACTGTCCAGCCGTGTAGCGCACCGGTCGGCGCGACCAGGTCCGGCCGGAGAATGCCGAGTGCGAGAAGCACGAATCCTATGGGGATGAACGCATAAGCAACGTGCAGGATGAGCACCAGCGGTTCGGCCGCTGTGCGATCGCCTGCCCAGCGTGCCAACCGTGCAAGATTCAGGGCCGCCGCTGCGACAGCCAATCCTGCCGTCAGCGGGGAATCCGGCGCGATCACCCAACAGATGAGGGTAAAGCCGCTCGCCGCCATGACGGCCATGTCGAAGCGGTCGAAAGGCACGGGCAGACGGCCAGGCCCCTGCCGCACGAGCCAATTGCGCGTGAAGCTCGGAATGATCCGCCCGCCGATTAGCATGATCAGCAATATGGCGGCGCCGATGCCGAGCCGTGTGCCTTCGCCGTTTCCGATGCCCGCAATCGCCTCAAGATGGAACAGCGCATTGCCCGTGAACAACAGCACGATGCCGATCAGGACTTTGAGATTTCGCGTGTTGTTTCCGGCCACGATCTCGCGTGCGGCGACCGTGATCACAGCGGCGAGAAAGGCGAGATCGACGGCAGCAGCCGGTATCGACCCGATCCACAGCGAAAAGAAAATAGCGAGGCGCCCGGCGACCCAAATTCCGAACAGTGCGGCCAGACGCGTTCCCACCACCGGCAAGCGGCCGGTCCAGTTCGGCACGGCCGTAAG
>JAEYYQ010000176.1 GCA_023428365.1 Pseudomonadota bacterium
CGCCTGAGCTGAAAGGCAACGCATGGCCCTCAAGATCGCCTGTCAGATGGATCCCATCGACCGCATCGACATCCGCGGCGATTCCACATTCGCGCTGTTGCTGGAAGCGCAAAAGCGCGGCCACGAGCTGTTTTACTACACACCGCCACATCTGGCCCTCGATGGCGCGCATCTCATCGCGCGCGGCAGCACGCTGACCGTCGAGGATCGTGTCGGCGATCACTACAAGCTCACCGATGCACGGAAAGTCGATCTCGCCGATTGGGATGTGGTGCTGTTGCGGCAGGATCCGCCGTTCGACATGGGCTACATCACCACAACGCATTTGCTGGAGCGGATCCATCCCAAGACGCTGGTTGTCAATGATCCTGCACACGTCCGCAACGCGCCTGAGAAGGTGTGGGTTTTAGAGTTCCAGGACCTGATGCCGCCAACGCTCGTTACGCGAAATCCGGACGACGTGAAGGAGTTCCGCAAGCGCTACGAGGACATCATTCTGAAGCCGCTGTATGGCAACGGCGGAGCGTCGGTGTTTCGGGTTGCGCCGGGCGACACCAACCTCAACTCGCTGATCGAGCTGTTCCAGACGGTGTTTCGCGAGCCCTTCATGGTGCAGGAATACCGGCCGGAAGTTCGCGACGGTGATAAACGCATCATTCTGATCGACGGCGAAGTTGTCGGGGCGATCAATCGCGTTCCGGCCGCCGATGAGACGCGCTCCAACATGCACGTCGGCGGCGTCGCGAAGCCGACGGAGCTGACAGCCCGCGAGCGCGAAATCTGTGAGCGCCTGAAGCCGGAATTGAAGCGGCGCGGCCTCATTTTCACAGGGATCGATGTGATCGGACCTTACCTCACGGAGATCAACGTCACCTCGCCGACCGGCATTCGTCAGGTCAAAGACTTTGGCGGGGCCGATATTGCGGCACTGTTCTGGGACGCCGTTGAGAAGAAAGTCCGACATCGTTGAAAGAGTGCGTCGAGTTCTCATTTTGTTCTTGACGCTGATCCGGCATATTATACTTGTCAAACCCATACCGGAGGCGTACATGAATAACGCCTCGAATGCTCCGTCATGGGACGAGCTGCATTACGAGCTGATCAGCTTGTGGGACATCATGCAGCGATTTCGGCTCGACAAGTTCATAAAGGCGTACCAGTTCACGGCATCTTTTTGCCAAACTGATGCTCTGATGCGGCAGATGAACCCTAGCTCCGCATACGTCGGGATGTCCAAGTCGGACTATTCTGAACTGGTGAGTGACTTGGAGACTCTGGCCGACCTTCTTGAGGATGCTGGCCTGCCTCTCTCGGCGCTCAGCGCAACCGAGGCAATCAAGATAGCAAAACTGGCGGTCCCGGGATCTCGCGGGATGATGTTCGAAAGCGGGCCGCGGCTTCGCTTGGACGGGCACTTGCGAGAGATACAGAACCGGGTACGGGATGAATTCGTAATGCGACACGTGCTCATCATCCCGCCCAACATGGTTGCTTACTACGCCCCAAACAAACCGCTATTTGGCGGGGAGGTTGATAGAAAGTTCACCTCGGCGACACTCGAAATCAAAGAAGCAGCTAAGTGTCTTGCGCTTTCGCGCCATACGGCCTGCGTGTTTCACTCGATGCGGATTATGGAGATTGGGATCAGAGGAATAGCGCGTTGCCTCGGCATTCCTGACCCAGTGAAGCCAGCGGAAAGGAACTGGGGAAAGGTTCTAGCCTCCATTGAAAAGGCAATCGAAGCGAAGCGGCCAACCTTAAGCTCAGAAGACCGTGAGTACTTTGACAGGGCATATGTTGCACTGGACAAGATCCGAAGCCTTTGGCGCAATCCCACCATGCATGTCGAGAAGACGTACTTGCAGCAGGACGCCTCGGATATATTCGACGCGGTGAGAATATTTATGCGGACTTTGGCTTCTCGGCTCGACGAGGACGGGTTGCCTCTTGCTTAGCGGCAACCTTCTTGAACGCCTTCTCAAACTCTTTCCCGGATTCGTCGACCTCAAGCTCACGTGCGGTCTCAACGAACTTCTTGAACTGGTCCTTGGGGTCTAGTTCTGGTTCTTTGCGTTTAGGCATCTTGCCTCCGTCTGATCAGACACCAGACTCCTGTGGATTGAATCTGAATCTGTCTGGTGGATTCAGATTGTCCGCCCCATAACACAAAGGCACCAGCGGATGGTACCCGCGGTGCCTCTGGTGAGCCCTACGGGCCCGGATGACTGCAGTCTCGCGTGGTCCTTCAGTCTGGACAGACAAGAGGAGGTTGCGAAGAAGATGACTGCAAAATAAGCGACATCCCATAAGGGATAACGCACGTCGCCGCAAATCGGTGGCGACGTGCTCCTTACTATCATTGAGAGGAGCCCGCTCCAATGACTGATTCGCACGTTTCAACAGCGAACTACTCAGCTGTGATCGCTGATTTGCGCATCAAGCGCGCCGAACTCGACAGAACCATTGCCATGCTAGAGGCAATGGCCAACCTCGGGACAGTAGTACAGTCTGAGCCCAAGGCGCCAATGCCAGTGAGGGAAGTGGTAAGATTTCCTATCGCCGCGGCCATCGAGGTCGTACCGGCGCCATCCGGCGGCAACACCGGAATCGGCGAAGCCTGCGTTCAGATACTCATGGATGTCGGCAGTGCCCTTTCAACACGGGAAATCACAGATATGCTGGGAAAGACCGGTTTCCCTTTAACTATGGCCAACCCGTCAAACAACGTTTGGTCTGCATTGAACCATAGAGCAAAGATCCGCGGTGACGTGGTGCGCGAGGGTAGGAACTGGAGATACTTTAGAGGTCAGGAAAAATCACCTGAGACGCCGGTTCTGAATGGTGCAGATGTCGAACACGTCTCCAGACCGACACTTAGTGGCGCCTGACCCTACTCCTCAGTTAGCTTTTCGATAGGTCAGCCGCTTCCCGCGCACGCCCTTCACCATCTTGACGGCTCTCTGCTCGTCGGTAACGCCAAGGGCAATCCGGTTATTATAGCGGAAGTCGAACTCCGCCAGATACCGGTGAAGATGCTTCTCTGCGCAGTGCTGATATGTACCGCGCATGCCGCGCTTGAACACTGAGAAGTAGCCTTCAACGGTGTTGGTGTGGATCACCGGACGGCCTTCTTCGTATCGGGCATATTCGGCCTTGCTGTGGTCAACGCGATCGTGGCTGGCGAACGCGGTGAGCTGACGCTTATAGAGCTGGGCAGAGTCAGTCATGACGGCAGCTTCGTGCGAGATGTTGGCCTCCACGATCGGGATGACCTCACTGACGGTGCTGCCGGTCACGTGATAGCTGCGGACTTCACCGCCGCGCTCGACCAGAGACAGAATGACGTTCTTGTGGGCTGAGTTGGTGATCTTCTTGTCTGAGCGCTTGCGGCCCTTCGGATGGGTCGAGGCGCGGCCATAGATGGTCTCGTCAACCTCCACAACGCCACCGTTGCCACCCATCGGAGCGCGCAGAGAGCCAGCACGCATGGCCTCACGGATGCGGTGCCCCATGAACCAAGCAGTCTTGAGGGTGACACCAAGGGTGCGATGGAGCTGGTTCGCGCTGATGCCCTTCTTGGAACCGGCGATCAGATAGAAGGCCTGAAGCCACAGATACAAGGGAACATGGCTCTTCTCGAAGATGGTGCCCACGGTGACGCGGAAGTGCTTGCGGCAGGCATAGCACTTGTAAAGGCCGAAGCGGGTTGCCTTGCCCTGCATCTTGGAGACGCGCTTCTGCTCGAAGCAGTGCGGGCACTGGGCGCCACGCGGCCAGACCTGGGCTTCTACCCAGTTGTAGGCTGCTTCTTCGTCCTGTAGATGCTTTTGCGCCAGAAGGGACATTGGAATCTCCTTATGATTCCAATATAGTCTGTGGGCGGTGGGTTTGGCAAGTATAATATTCTCCGCTGATCGACGCCCCGCCCTAACCTTCAGGCAGCTGATAATCGTGCTGCGGGGGCGGTCGGATGTACGGGCGGATTTCCACACTGGCGTTCGTTGGGATTGAAGCCCGTCCGGTTCAGGTGGAAGTCCGCATTAGTCCCGGAC
>JAEYYQ010000545.1 GCA_023428365.1 Pseudomonadota bacterium
CGTCCCCTGAGCCTGCGGTCATGAAGACCGAAGCGAACGATCGCCAGGGGCTCCTCCGCGAGATAATCGAAAACATGAAAGAGAACGATGAAAGAATTTGCCATGTCATTTGGCACTAAGATGCGGCGAACAACTTCACGACGCAATGCTCCCAGCGGGGCGCCTCTCAAGCGCTCACCCCGCCAGACATCCACACATGGCAACAAGGTCGGCAATGCCAAGGCGAGCCATGATCGCTATGTAGTATTGGCACGCGCTGCCGCATCGGCCGGCGATCAGGTGCAAGCCGAGAACCTATACCAGCACGCAGAACACTACTGCAGGCTTGTCCGGGAAGGGGTTGATGGACATTCTGTGTTGGGGAATGGATCCGAGGGATCCACTAACTCAGCTTGACGCGCTGAGCGCCTCATCCGTCCAAACCTGGAATCCGCGCAACTCGCCAGGCCCGAAGATGTGGGTGAGCGGCACGTCGGCGGCATCGCGTCCGTAGGCAATGAGAATGCGCCCGATGCGCGGCGCGTTGTTGCGAGGATCGAACGTGTGCCACTTCCCCCCGAGGTACACCTCCATCCACGCCGCAAAATCCATCGGTGCATAGGGCGGCGGCAAGCCGATATCGCTGACATAGCCCGTGCAGTATCGCGCGGGAATATTCAGGCACCGGCAGAACGTGATGGCCAGATGAGCGAAGTCACGGCAGACGCCCTGCGGAGCGGTGTATGCCTCATAGGCCGTTCGCGTCGGGCGGGAATGCTCGTAGCCGAATGCGATGTGGGCATGAACGAAATCACAGATCGCCTGAACGCGACGCCATCCGAGTGGCGTGGGGCCAAAAATGCGCCATGCCTCATCGGAAAGCCGGTCGGTCTCGCAGTAGCGGCTGCCGAGCAGGAATTGCAGCGTCTCGCCGGGCAATTGTTCCACAGGATGCTGCAGGGCGGCCAAGTCGACAGGGTCGGGCGTGCCGGGATCGCGAACGATGGCATTCATGCCGAGCGTGAACAGGCCCGGCGGCGCAATGAGGCGGCTGCACCAGTTGCCGAAGCTGTCGCGGTAGCTCCCGATCGGAACCGGCGGATTTGTCGTCAGATGGTCCGGCAGTTCCAGATCCGAAGCACGCGAGAAATGCACATTGAGCATCGCGATCAGTGGGGTTGGTTGAGAAAACTCGAAACCCAGCTCACATCCGACGCGAATGCGCATGAGACCTCCATACTGGTAGGTGCGTCGCTGTCAGGGGGCAAAAGAGCCCACCTTGATCCGCGAGCCTATCGTCACGCGAAGGGCGTTTCTCCAGCCGCGAGCGGAATTGCTGCCGACGAGTCTTGGTAGCTAGTTCCGTTCGAAGCATCGCGCTGCTGCGCGGCTGCCAAATCCGCCGGATCGATTTCAACGAACTGCCGGCGCGCACCTGAAAACCCTATCTCTGGCAGCGCGATCGTGGTGGATACGCGCCGAAAGGCGACAAACGACAGTCCGTCGATCATCAGCTCGACGGTCTCGATCTGGTACGTGCCCGGTGGCTGTGTTCCAACGACATCCCTGAGGTTGAAGGGACGCCGAAAGGTGACCAAGCTGTCGGTTGTTCTTTCTGTCATGACATTCTCCTAGCATCGCTCTCACGCGGTTGGTGCTCGTGGGACAGCATCGCAAGCAATGAGCCGCAGAGCTCGAGCGATGTGCGTAGCGGCTCAGTCCGACATTGCTTCCAATAGTGCCGCGATCCTGATTGTCGCGAAGTTCGAGAACGTGTCGGAGATCGCATAAGGCAATATGATGCGGTCACCATGGCGCATCCCGCCGCACGTATAGACGACGTTCGGGACATAGCCAGCGCGCTCCGTCGGATCGGGACGCACCAGCGGTTCACGCGATCGTGCCAAGACCTTCGACGGGTCATTCTTGTCGAGCAGAACCGCGCCGATCGAATATTTGCGCACTGGCCCAACGCCGTGCGTCAGAAGCAACCAACCTTCATCCAGCTCGATGGGCGATCCGCAATTGCCGATCTGAACGAACTCCCACGGAAATGCCGGCTTCAGAAAAGCCTGCCCGCCCTCCCAAGTGTAGAGGTCGTCGGAGAACATCAGATACAGGTTCTCGTTGTCCTGGCGCCCGATCATCGCAAAGCGGTTATCAATCCTGCGCGGGAAAAGGCCCATGCCCTTGTTTCTCGCCGCCGCGCCTCGGAGTGGCGTCATCCGGAAGGTCTGGAAATCTGTCGTCTCAATGAGCTCCGAGCGGATCGCTCTTCCGCTGTAGGCGGTGTAAGTGGCGTAGTATCGCCTGCGTCCATTGTCCTCGAACTCAACGAACCTCGCGTCCTCGATGCCATTCATCTGGCTGTCGGTGATCGGGAAGATGACGCGCTCGCTTAGGTCTTCCTCCGGGCGGAACACGACCTCGATGTCGTCTCCATCGGGCCGAGCCGCCCGGTTTGTCACTGTCGGAACGGAGGCGAGCCGTGCCGTCGGATCGACAGTCACTTTGCCGTCGACATCGAGAGAGCCAGTGCGGAAGGTCAGTGATGAGATATGGCCTTCGCCGACGGCGCGAAGACTCAAGATGAACCGGCACCTACCGTCCCGCATACCCGTTTGGTCCGGGTGACGGACAATGCTTGGATTGAACAAGGCCGACGCCTCGAACGCATACTCATGTAGGAAGTAGGCGCCGACCAGCTGACGTTGAGCGTCGGTAAACACAGCATGTGGATCGAATGCAGCCTGCATCTCCGTCGCGCGCGCGCCGAACAGCTGGAGCAGATTCCGATGGCGCCCGGCAAAATTTTCGAGGACATCCGCCAGTTGTTGAGCCACATCGACCGGCTCCAGTCCGAGTACGCGCTCAACGATGTGGTTGGCTCTCGTCTTGTCCACCGCATTGAAATCACGTGGCTCGGTCGCCGGCTTGAACGGCCGGACGATGACGCGGGCCGGGTCCGGCCGCATATGCAAAGCCTGCCGATTGAAGAACACGGGATGAGACAAGACGGCCCCCTCGGGTCGTTCGGATATGATCACAAGAGCGGAAGTCTAGGCGCTGAGAGCGACCGACATCGGCCGTTGAACGCGATCGAAATTCGCGCCGGTCTCAGCGTGTCTGCGCATCTCGACGAGAGCGAGAAGATAGGAGACGACGGCCTCGGCGCCTCGGTTCTCGTTGGGTCGATCGGGATGAAGACCATCCATGCAGGCGCCTGTGGCAGGATTCACTAGCGCAATTCGGAGGTCATTCTTGCCCAGAAACCAATCGAACGCCGACATTGCCGTTCGCGCCCAGTCCGACTGTTTATCCACGCGCACCGCCGCGAGGCAGGCCGAGATCGTTGCGGCGGCCTCGACCGGTTGCTGGTCGAACGGCTCCGGCGGTCTGTTGCGGCGACCGAAGCTGTGTGACCCGACAGGGCGGAAGTGACCGGATGGCGCAGTCTGCTGCGACATCAGCCAGCGCAGAGATCGCAGACCGGCCACGGCATATCTTGTGTTCCCGGTCGTCGCGGCGGTCTGGATCAGGGCTTGCGGCAAGCGCGCGTTGTCGTAGGCAAGAACATCCTCAAACCACACCCAGCCACCGGCCCTCCTTACAGCCAACGCCGTCATCAAACGGTCAGCTAGTACCGCGCGCAACCGATTGGCGGAGACATCGTCGGTTGCTGACGGACAATAGGCATCCAGCGCGAGCAGCGTGAAGGCCCAGGCGCGTGGCGACGTGAAGGCTTCGGCCGTGGGCAACGCTCCTTTGAACAGCGCCTTCGCCCAATTGC
>JAEYYQ010000549.1 GCA_023428365.1 Pseudomonadota bacterium
GGATTGCTGGTGATTGGTGCGCTGGCGCTGTTTCTCGTCACATCAGCAGCCGGACGTGTCTGGTGTGGTTATACCTGCCCGCAGACGGTGTGGACCGACCTCATGATCGCGGTCGAACGCTTCTGGCAAGGCGATCGCAACGCCCGCATCCGTCTCGATAAGGAGCCTTGGGGCGCGACGAAGATTCTCAAGAAAGTGATGACCCACCTGTCATGGCTGATCATCGGCCTGGCGACCGGCGGAGCACTCATCTTCTATTTCCGCGATGCACCGACGCTGTGGAGCGAATTGCTCACGGGTTCGGCACCTGAGGTCGCCTACGTGTTTCTCGGAATCTTCACCGCGACGACCTACCTGCTCGGCGGTATCGCGCGTGAGCAGGTCTGCATCTACATGTGCCCGTGGCCACGCATCCAGGGGGCGATGACCGACAAGCACACTCTGCTCATCAGCTATCTTCCGGAACGCGGTGAACCGCGCGGCCCTCTGCGCAAGTCCCAAGGCTGGACGGGTCGCGGCGACTGTATCGACTGCAAAGCCTGCGTTGCGGTTTGCCCGATGGGCATCGACATCCGCGATGGTGCGCAGATGGAATGCATTCAGTGTGCGCTGTGCATCGATGCCTGCGATGACGTCATGGACAAGGTCGCGCGGCCACGCGGGCTCATTGCCTACGATACGATGGCGAAACAGGAAGCGTCGGCAGCCGGCATCACTCATGAGCCACTCAGGCTGATACGTCCGCGCACCATCCTGTATGCCGCGCTGATCTGCGTGGCGACGGCAGCCATGGGTTTCGGGCTCGCGGTTCGTTCAACCCTCGAAGTGAATGTCCTCCATGATCGCGGCGTGCTGTTTGTACCGCTCTCCGATGGCGGCGTACGCAACGGCTATACGATCAAGATCCTGAATAAGCTGCACGAGGCGCGCGATGTGGCGCTGTCCATCGAGGGGCTGCATGAGGCGCACATCTCGATCGTCGGAGGTTCAGCTGACCGTCCGCAAGTCACCATCCCCGCCGATAATTTGCGCGAACTGCGGCTACTGGTGACAGTTCCCACGCACGGCCTTCTGACCCTGACTCCGCCGTCCTCAAAATTCCATGTCGTCGTCCGCGACGTAACATCCGGGGATACAACGCGACGTGAGGCCATTTTCCAAAGCCCGAACGTTCCCGCGCCGCTGCCATAGAACGAGGACGCAGCATGATGTCGTCACATCCACCAACCGGGCTTCAAGGCAAGCATGTACTCATGGCCTGTCTCGCCTTCTTCGGCGTCATATTCGCCGTCAACGGGGTGTTCCTCTATTCGGCTTTGTCGACATACACGGGCGTCGTTGCTCAGGAGCCCTACCGCAAGGGACTGCAATACAATGATCGTATCGCAGCCGGCGCTTTGCAGGACCAGCTAGGCTGGAATCACGATGTCGCCCTCGCACGTGATAGGTTGAGCGTCATCCTGACGAACGCCGACGGCAAACCAGTTTCCGGCCTCCGCATGATCGGAACGCTCGGGCGGCCATCGACAAATCAGCACGACACCACGCTGAAATTCAGTGAGACGCAGCCGGGAACCTACACTGTCCCGCTGGATGACATTGAGCCCGGCGCTTGGCTCGCCGGGTTCGAAGCAATCTGGCCGTACAGCGAAACACACGAGCCCGTCTACAGAGCAAGGAAGCGGTTATGGCTCAAGTCCTGACGCCCCTTAAACCTCCTGCTCCGGTCCCACAGCCAACCGCTGCAGACAATGACAATTCACAGACGACGGACATCACGATCCTGGCCGTCGAGAATATGCATTGCGGTGGCTGCATGCGGAAGGTCGAGCAGACTTTGACCACCGTTCCGGGTGTGATCGCTGCGCGCGCAAACCTGTCCCAGCGGCGCGTCATGGTGACTGGTACGAGCCAGGGTCCATCGATGGACGACCTCGTCTCTGCGCTCGCCGACGCCGGCTTCAAAGCAGCGCCGTTAGCAGACGATCCTGCGCTTGCAACCCGTGCTGCCGACAAGGACTTCTTGCGGCGTCTCGGCGTGGCCGGGTTCGCCATGATGAACATCATGCTGCTGTCGGTGTCTGTCTGGTCGGGCCAGGCCGGCGACATGGACAAATCGCTGCAAACGCTCTTCCACTGGCTGTCCGCGTTGATCGCTCTTCCCGTCGTTGCCTACTCAGGTCAGCCATTCTTCCGCTCAGCCGTGCAGGCCCTGTCCGCACGCCACCTGAATATGGACGTGCCGATTTCGCTCGGTGTGCTGCTGGCCACCGGCATGAGCTTCTATCAGACGATGCGCGGCAGTCAGCAGGTCTACTTCGATGCTGCCGTGGCGCTGTTGTTCTTCCTGCTCGTCGGCCGCTTTCTTGATCGGCACATGCGCACGCGCGCTGCCGGTGCGGCAGCCAACCTTCTCGGCCTCAAGGGTAGCATGGCGACAGTGATCGGTCCGGGAGGCGCTACCGAACGGCTTCCTTCGCGCGCTTTACAGCCAGGGATGCGCATCCTCGTCGCAAGTGGCGAACGCGTCGCCGCCGACGGCCGCATCGTGGACGGTCGCGGCGCTCTCGACGAAAGCCTGATCACCGGCGAGGCCAATCCGGTTTCGGCAGAGCCCGGCCGCGAGGTCTTCGCCGGTTCGCGCAACCTGGGGGCGCGGTTGTTCGTCGAAGCAACTGCCACCGACGAAAAGACCCTGATCGCGGAGATCGGCCGACTGATGGCCGCCGCCGAACAAGGTCGCGGCCGCTACGTGATGATGGCGGATCGCGCAGCGAAACATTACGCCCCGGCCGTCCATATTCTCGGCCTGTCGACGTTCATCGTCTGGATGGTGATGGGGCATGGCTGGGAGCCCGCCCTCACTGCCGCTATCGCTGTGCTGATCATTACCTGTCCGTGTGCGTTGGCGCTGGCAGTTCCCGCTGTGCAAGTCGCCGCAACGAGCCGGCTGTTTGCCAAAGGTGTTCTCGTGAAAGCAGCGGATGGACTCGAACGGCTGGCTGAGGTCGACACCATCGTGTTTGACAAAACCGGCACACTCACGCTGGGTGAACCTCATCTGACGAACCCGGACACCTTGTCCGATGACACCTTGTTGCGGGCCGCAGCACTCGCCGCTGCCAGCCGGCATCCTTATGCACGTGCCGTAATGCGTGTTGCGCGGGATCGCGGCCTTTCCGTTTCCGCAGCGAGCGATGTGACTGAAGTCGCTGGCGCCGGATTGAAGCGCGTGACGTCAATCGGCGAGGAACGGCTCGGTTCGGCCACATGGTGCGACGTCAAAGCAGCCGATGATCTCGCAACGCTCTGGTTCAAACCAGCGCGCGGCTCGCCCATTCCATTTCGTTTCGAGGACCGACTTCGGCCTGACGCACAGGCGACCATAGCCGCACTGATGCAGGGTGGATATCAAGTCGAATTGCTGTCCGGAGACCGTGAAACCGCAGTGCGCTCGATCGCAAACGAGGTCGGATTGACGCCTTGGCGTGCACGTCAGAACCCGGCTGAAAAGATCGCGCGCATCGAAGAGCTGAAAGCAAGCGGCCGCAAGGATCTCATGGTGGGCGATGGCCTGAACGACGCCCCCGCATTGGCCGCCGCCCATGCCTCGAATTCACCATCGAGCGCAGCCGATGTCAGTCAGACGGCCGCCGATGTCGTGTTCCAGAGTGAACGTCTCGGCTCCGTCGTCGAAACCCTTGCGGTCGCGAGAACCGCACGCGACATGGCCGTGCAGAACTTCGCGATCTCGCTTGGGTATAATGTGCTGTTCGTTCCGCTGGCTGTCGCCGGCTACGCGACGCCACTGATCGCTGCAATCGCCATGTCATCTTCTTCGATCGCAGTTACCGCCAATGCGGTGCGGCTGAGAACCAAACGCGTGGAGCTATAATCCATGACGGCACTTGCCTGGCTCATTCCTGCTGCGATGTTTCTCGGAGGCCTGGGGTTGGCAGCTTTCCTCTTGTCTCTGCGTCAAGGTCAATACGAAGATCTCGACGGCGCCGCCTGGCGCGCGTTAGAGGACCGGCCGATGGGCGATTCGCCGACAAATAACGCGCAAAATCCAAAAGATTGAATCGGCTCTCCCGGCAGCCGCGCCCATCCTCTACCGGGCGTTGCTCCGCGATGATCTCCACCAACCTTGAGCAGCACACAGGGAGACTTTCGCGCCACACCCCGATCGGACTCCGATAAGCCGGCCCTCTGTAA
>JAEYYQ010000595.1 GCA_023428365.1 Pseudomonadota bacterium
CGAGTCTGGCCTGCATCGTCGTCCTCACCCTCGCTCTGATCGAGAGCAGTGACGACGGATTCGCAGGTCTGACCGTGCGACACCTGCTGGCCATCGCGCTCGGCGTGGGTACCGTGGGGCTGGCCCTTAGCCTCGTCTGGTTTGCAGTTCGCCGCTCACGCCTGGCCATTCGCAGCGCTGAAAACGAGGCAGCGGCGCTACGCCGCAACCTGTTGACCGCAGAGGCCATCGTCAAAGCCGAACCTCAGGTTCTGGTATTCTGGGAACAGGGCCAGGGCCTCACTGTCATCGCCCATACCCTGTCTACCGTCGCCGGACTGCCCGAGGATCAGCGCGAGTTGCTGCGCTTCGGCACGTGGCTTAGCGGGGAATCAGCCGATGCGTTGAAGGCCGGGCTCGACAGCCTGTTTGCCGACGGTCGTCCGTTCAACCTGCTGCTCAACACGACAGCGGGGGGACATCTGGAGGCCGACGGTCGAGCGGCAGGGTCGCGTGCGGTGCTTCGACTGAGGGACGTCGCCGGATATAAGCGTGACCTGCTGCGCATTCTCGACCGGCACCAACAGCTTGCTCGCGATATCCGGTCCAGCCGCGCCCTGCTCAATGCCCTGCCCATGCCTGTCTGGCTGAAAGGGACCAACGGCAATATCGAGTGGGTCAACAAGGCGTATGTCGCAGCGGTTGAAGCCGCCGACGAAACCGAGGTCCGCGAGCGCCAGATCGAATTGCTGGAGTCGCGTCAGCGCGCCGCCATCGATCGCGCCTTGGTCAAGCATGAGGGCTACAAAACACGGCTCCCGTTGATCGTTGCGGGTCAGCACAAACCTCACGATGTGGTCGTTGTTCCGCTCGATGATTCAACCGCTGCGGCGGCTATCGACGTCACGGCGCTTGAAACGGCCCAGGATGAGCTTGAGCGCCAGGTCGCGGCATATGATCGGACACTGGATCAGGTCGCCACAGCCGTCGCCATCTTCAACAAGGATCAGCGGCTGAGCTTCTTCAACGCTGCATTCGAGCATCTCTGGGGGATCGACGCGAAGTGGCTCGAAACCCATCCGACCGACAGCGAAATTTTGGATCGCCTGCGTGAGTCATCGCGCCTGCCGTCGATGGTGGATTACCGCAGCTGGAAGACCAAGCTGCTGGCCTGCTATCGCAGCGGCGTTGACCTTGAGGATTGGTGGCATCTGCCCGACGGGCGCATGCTGCGTGTGGCCACCGAACCGCGCCCGGATGGCGGCGTGACCCGCCTCTATGATGACGTGACAGAGCGTTATGCCCTCGAAAGCAGCTATAACGCGCTGATCGACGTGCAGCGCGAGACGTTGGACAGCCTGAAAGAAGGCGTCGCAGTGTTTGCCACCGACGGACGCCTGAAGCTGTCCAACTCGGCATTCGCTTCCATCTGGAAGTTGTCGACGCGCGATCTGTCGGGCACCCCGCATATCGACGAGATCATTCGCTCCGCGCGCGCATTGTTCGATGACGAGAGAACCTGGGCTAGCATCAGCCGGGCCGTAACCTCCCTCTCCGATCAGCGTACATCGGCAGAAGGCCAGATGGTGCGCCCGGATGGCAGCGTGATCGATTTCGCCGTGGCGCCTCTGCCGGATGGCGCGACACTGCTGACCTTCTCCGACGTTTCTGCGTCGAAGCGCTATGAGCGCGCCCTGGTAGAGCGCAACGAGGCGCTCGTCGCCGGCGATCGACTCAAGAGCCAGTTCCTCAGTCACGTCTCGTACGAACTGCGCACACCGCTGACGAACATCATTGGCTTCAGCGAATTGCTGGCCAGCCCGCGCACAGGCACGCTCAACGACAAGCAGCGGGAATATCTGGGCGACATTTCGGTGTCCTCGAAGACTTTGCTGTCGATCATCGACGATATTCTCGATCTGGCGACGTTCGATGCCGGAGCGCTGGAACTCAAGCACGGCCCGGTTGAGGTCCGCAGCATTCTCGATGCCGCCATTCTCGGTGTCCGCGAACGGGCCAGCCGCGCCCGGCTGACGCTCGATATCGCGATTGCTGACGACGCGCTTATCTTCACCGCTGATGAAAGCCGCGTCCGGCAGGTGATCTACAATGTGCTGTCGAACGCGGTCGGCTTCTCGAAGCCCGGCGACACCATCAAGATCTCATGCTGGCGCGAGGACGGCATGATGGTGTTTTCCGTGGAAGACCAAGGCGTTGGCATACCGAAGGAGCAGCTGGGCCGGGTTTTCGAACGTTTCGAGAGCCGCAGCCACGGATCGAAGCATCGCGGCGCTGGCCTGGGCCTCTCGGTCGCCAAGAGCCTCGTCGAAGCCCATGGCGGTAATCTGGCGCTTGATTCAGAACCTGGCCGTGGCACGCGGGTCACGGTCCGCTTCCCGGAAGTGCAGATCCCGCGCATAGAGTCCGACCCGATTGCAGCTCAGGCTTGACGGCGAAGCCGCTGCCCGCTTTCTCTCTCGCCGGATGGCACACCCCTGGATACATGCGGGCGTTCACGAGCCCGATCTGCCCCGCATTGCGGAGCTTCTGGCATTTGCGTTGAGGCCAGGAGACGTCGTTGC
>JAEYYQ010000632.1 GCA_023428365.1 Pseudomonadota bacterium
GACGCAGGAGTGCCTGTCCATGACTGATGTTCTGCATTCCACGGTCGTACAGCCGGCGCCACGCCCGGAGTATATTCACGAAGGCGCGCTGAACCAGGAGTTCGGCGTCGTTGAAAAGCCGCTGAGCGTCTGGGAGAAGCTGTACAACAACGGCGCGATCCGAAAGACGATCCTGCTGCTGGCGATCGCGGCGATCTGGGAGATCTACGCGCGTCAGCTGAACAATCCGCTGCTGGTTCCGACATTCACCGAGACCTTCAGCACGTTCATGAGCTCGATCGCGTCCGGCGTCATCCCTGAGAAAGCGCTCAACTCGGTCCGTCTGCTGTTGCAGGGCTATGTCCTTGGTTTGGCGCTCGCGCTCGCCCTGACGGTGCTGGCCATGACCAGCCGGATCGGTACCGATTTTCTTGAAACGCTGACGTCGATGTTCAATCCGCTGCCGTCGATCGCGCTGCTGCCGCTGTCGCTGATCTGGTTCGGCCTGGGCGACAAGAGCATCATTTTCGTCCTGGTGCATGCCGTGCTGTGGGCCGTGGCGTTGAATACGCATTCCGGTTTCAGGGCGGTCTCGAATACGCTGCGCATGGTGGGCCGCAACTACGGTCTCAGTGGAATGCGGTTCGTGTTCAAGATCCTGATCCCGGCCGCATTTCCGAGCATCTTGACCGGTCTCAAGATCGGCTGGGCGTTTGCGTGGCGCACGCTGATCGCAGCCGAGATGGTGTTCGGTGCGAGTTCGGGGCAGGGTGGCCTCGGCTGGTTCATTTATGAGAGCAAGAACATGCTCGACATCCCGGCGGTGTTCGCCGGATTGTTCGCCGTGATCCTGATCGGCCTGCTGGTCGAAAACCTGATTTTCCGCAATATCGAGAAAGTCACCGTGCGCCGCTGGGGCATGCAGAGCTAAGCGGCTGATACCGCCGCCTTGCGGCGGCGGTATCTCCCAGCTTCTCGATCACACGTCGAACGTGACCCCATGCTCCTGAGCCGTCAGGCGCGGATCGTGCGATTTGATATGCACGGGCCGCCCTTCTAGAATTTCGTAGCAGCGGGCGAGCGTGTCCTCTTCAAGCCGCTGCATCGCTTCCTGCGTATAGAACGTCAGGTGCGGAAACAGGATCACGTTATCCATCTCGAACAGGTCGCTCATGGGATGGCCTGTCTTCGCGAGCGGCTCGACGGAATAAACGTCGAGACCGGCGCCGGCGATGGTGCCTTCCTTGAGCGCCTGCACCAAGGCGGCCTCATCGACGATCGCGCCGCGCGAGACATTGATCAGCACCGCGGAAGGCTTCATCGCAGCGAACTGCTCCCTGCCGATCAGATGACGGGTCGACGGGTTGAGCACGCTGTGAACCGAAACGAAATCGCAGTCGGCGAGCATGGCATTCAGATCGGTTCGCTTTTCGATCCCGGCCTGCTCCAGTGTTGCGGCGTCTACATTCGGATCGTAAGCCAGAACGCGGGCGCGGAATCCTTTCCCCGCCATGCGGGCCATGCTGCGGCCGATCTTCCCGGCGCCGATCAGCCCGACGGTCTTCCCGGCAATGTCGGAGCCGAGCCATTGCGAGGTCGGCCACGCCCAGCCCTCCTGATCCATCTCGCGGATGATCGGACGGAGGTTCTTCGCCAGCGCGATCATGATCGCGAATGCGCCTTCGGCGACGGTTTCTTCCGCATACTCAGGAACGTTGACGACAGGAATCCGCCGTGCCCGTGCCGCGGGGATGTCGATGGCATCGATACCAACGCCGTATTTCACGATGCCTTTCAGCTTGCGTGCATGTTCAATCACGCGTGCTGTCACCGGCGTGTAGCACATCAGCAGCAGGTGAGCGTCGGCGACCTCCCGGATCAGACGATCCTCGCTGATGCCGTCAGGCAGCAGAACAACACGCGCGCCGTAGGAGCGAAGGGCCTGATCGATCCCTGGGCACTCCAACTCGCGGTCGGTCCGCACGACCTTGATCTGCTCAGCCATCTCCACTGTCCTTCCTCCGACGTAACAAGTCGGGACCATAAACATATGGCCCGGTTGGGGGAAGAAGACAGGGATCTGTCAGCCTAGGTGTATTTGACGAACAGAAGGCTCAACGCCCATACGGCGAGGTAGCCGGCGAGGCCGACGACAGCCACGATATCGCCGGTAAAGCGCTGGGTCTGCGCCATCATCAGTCCGTGCAGGAACAGTCCGACCCCTAACAGCCCGGCCCCTACCAGAGCGAGGGCGATTATGAGCGCGGCAGCAGGCGTGTAACCGGCTTCCGATGACGTGACGGCGGCATGTGCGGTATCGGTGGCGGTGGTCATGGGCGCATCCATTCGACAGATGAGATGCCAGGACAACACGGTAAAAAGCACCAAGCGGGCGATTGCCGCGAGAGCCTAGCCAGCGGTGAAACGCGCAAAATGCCTTTTGGATGCATGTCTCGCTCTGGAATGACGGACTGCGGTCGGTTACGACAGTCTTAATTGGCAGTTGGAGAAGCGGAAAATGCGCGCAAGCAGAATGATTACTGTCGTGGGGGCTCACGTCGAGGGCGAATTGAACGAGGTCATTACCGGCGGCGTCCTGAACGTGCCCGGTAAGACCATGTTCGAGAAGGCGCGCTACCTGGAAACCCAGGCCGACGACCTGCGCAATTTCCTTCTCCAGGAGCCGCGCGGAAAGGTGACGCTGTGCACGAACCTGGTTCTGCCGCCCACCCATCCGGAAGCGGATGCCGGCTTCATCATCATCGAACCGGATTCCTATCCGCCGATGTCGGGCAGCAATACCATCTGTACGACGACGGTTCTGCTCGAGACCGGCATGATCCCCATGCAGGAGCCGGAAACACTGCTGACATTGGATGCCCCCGGTGGTCTGATCCGCGTGAAGGCGACCTGCCGTGACGGCAAGTGCGAGCGGGTAACATTCCAGAACGTGCCGGCTTTCGTGTTCTATCTCGATCATCCGGTGGAGGTGCCAGGGCTCGGCACGATCAAGGTCGATGTCGCTTATGGCGGCATGATCTACGTGCTCGTCGATGCCAAGGCGCTGGGCTACGAGATAGTGCCGTCGGAGGCGCGTGAGCTGGTCGAGGTGGGCGAGCGCATCAAAAAAGCGGCAGCAGAGCAAGCTCCTGCTGTGCATCCGGAAAACCCGGAGATCCATACGATCAACCAGACGCTATTTTACGGTCCGCTGCGTACGGAGAATGCCGTGAAGACGGCCCGCAACACCGTCATCGTGTCTCCCGGACGGCACGACCGCTCACCGTGCGGCACGGGAACCAGCGCGCGGCTGGCGGTGATGCATGCCCGCGGACTGATCAAGGAAGGCGAACCGTTCGTGCACGAATCCATCATAGGCACCACGTTCAACGGCCGCATTCTGGAGACTACGACCATTGCCGGGAAACCGGCGGTGCGTCCGGAGATTTCCGGGCGGGCCTGGATCACGGCACTTCACCAGTACATTCTCGATCCGACCGATCCGTTCCCGACCGGCTATCGTCTCGGCGACATGTGGCCTGGCAATTGAGATCCGTGGTCAGGCCAACATCGCTTTAGCAGCGGACACGATTTTATCCGGCGTGACGCGCAGCTCATTCTCCAGCGGTGGCGCAAAGGGAATGGGGATGCGCGGTGCGCCGATCCGCTTGACGGCGTTCACGCCCGAGGGACCGAGACGGTCGATCACACGGGCGACGATTTCCGCGCCGAAACCGCCGACTTCGACGGCTTCGTGCGCTACCAGCAGACGCCGAGTGCGTTTCACCGAAGCAACGATGGCCTCCTCGTCCCAAGGCCACAGGGTACGCAGGTCATAGGCATCGACCGAGATTCCATGCCCGGTGAGTGTGTCGGCTGCCGTCACGGCATCCGGCACCAGAGCGCTCCACGTGACGAGCGTGAGGTCGTTACCGGAGCGCAGCCGCCGCGCCTTGCCGAACGGGATTGGTTCGATCCGATCCGGAATGTCACCGGTGATCGTCCAGATGCCTTTGGGATCGAAGAACAGTACGGGATCGTCGCTGCGAATGGCGGAGACCAGCAGACCGGCCTCGTCTTCCGCGCTCGATGGCGCGACGACCACCACGCCCGGCAGGTGTACGAACCAGGATTCCAGCATTTGCGAATGCTGGCCCGCCGAATTGCGCCACATGCCGTGCGGCATCCGGACGACCACAGCAGGTTTGGCCTGGCCGCCGAACATGTAGCGAACCTTGGCGATCTGATTGACCAGTTCGTCCATTGCACACATCACGAAATCGAAGATGCGCATCTCGATGATCGGCCGCGTGCCGACCAACGCCGCGCCGAGGCCGGCACCCATGATGGTGCTCTCGGATATCGGAGTGGAAACGACACGTTCTGGGCCGAATTCTTCGAGAAAGCCGCGATACTGGCCCCATAGACCACCACGCGCCACGTCCTCACCCAGAACCCAGACGGTCGGGTCGCGACGCATCTCCTGCTGAACAGCGAGGCGGCCGGCTTCGATGAGTGTGATCTCGCTCATGACCGAGCCTCCGAATCCTGAACGTCTTCATAGGCGACGTGCGCCGCCGGCCAAGGCGCGGCTTTCGCAGCGGCACGGCCATCTTCCATTTCACGCCGCGCAATCTCAGCGATGGCATCGAGTTCAGAAGCGCCGATGCCGCGTTCCGTCAGCAGGGATTTCAGACAAGCGATCGGACAGCGTGCTTTTCCGGCTTCAACTTCGGCCGGATCGCGCCACGCCGCAGCATTAGTAGATGTGTGTCCGGTCCAGCGGTAGGTGCGGGCTTGAAGCAGACGAGGGCCGTCACCGCGACGGACTTCAGCGACGAGCCGGGCCGTGGCTTCGTCGACGGCTAGAACATCATTGCCGTCAATCGCCAGTGCGGGCACGCCAAGCGCCTCGGAACGCGCGACAACTCCGGGCCCTGCCGTGACGCTGCTTGCGGCGGTGAAGGCGGCAACGCCATTGTCTTCGCAGACAAACAGGATCGGCAAGCGATAGAGCGCGGCCCAGTTCAAACCTTCCAGAAACGGCCCGCGATTGATCGCGCCGTCACCGAACATGCACACCGCGATCGCATCGGATTTCAGCAGCTTCAGCCCCTGTGCTGCACCAACAGCTATCGGGATTCCACCCGCGACCACGCCGTTCGCACCGAGCATGCCTACGGAAAAGTCGGCGATATGCATGGAGCCGCCCTTGCCACGGCAATAGCCGCCGTCGCGCCCGTAGAGTTCGAGAAACATGCGCTTGGCGTCCGCACCTTTTGCGAGGGCGTGCCCGTGACCGCGATGGTTGGACGTCAGGCGATCGTCAGTTCGCAGATTTGCGCACAGGCCTGCCGCAATTGCTTCCTGGCCGATGGAGACATGCAGCGGGCCGGGAATTTCGCCAGCCTTATGCGCCGCCAGAGCGGATTCCTCGAATGCGCGGATGCGCAGCATTGTTGTGTAGAGATCGGTCAAGCGACGGGTGTTGCCGCCCGCAGCTGCTAGGGGCGAGGTCCCTCGGGGCATTGTTTCCATCCCATCGTGCCTTGTTCGGTCGTGATGCGCCGCGCACTATAGGTCTGACCTTTAATCAGCAGATTGCAGAAATCAAGGCGGCTTTGGCATGATTGATCACCGTTGGATCACGGCCTATGGTGACGTGTCGTCCTTGTGATGGCCAATCATCATACCTTATGGGGAAACGCTGGTGCCGCAGTCGGATCGAGGTCCGCTCCTTGTCGATAGCGTGACCCATCTCAAGCCGGAACATCGCGGTGGTGCTGTTCTGTGCGCGTCGCACGGTGGGCGCTATGCGGGCTACTACGCCGCGAGCAAGGGTGTCGCGGCCGTGATCCTCAATGATGCCGGTATCGGGCGCGAGGCTGCCGGATTAGGCAGCCTTCCGTTTCTCGCAGGGTTGGGCGTTCCCGCAGCGACTGTTTCTCACTTCAGTGCTCGCATCGGGGACGGCGCGGATTGCTATGCACGCGGCGTGCTGTCGGCGGTAAATGGCCCTGGCATCGCTTTGGGATTGCACGTCGGCATGCCGTGTCGTGAGGCGATGGCCGTGCTGGCTCAGGCGAACGGCCCGCCGTCACCGGAGCCTCCAGCTGAAGACGAACATCGCCACGTCATCACGGACGCGGGAAGGGATGGCGTCTCGGTTATCGTCATCGACTCCGTCTCGCTGGTCAAACCGGAGGACGCCGGACAGATCATCGTCAGCGCCTCTCATGGCGGACTGCTGGGCGGGAAGCCAGAAACCGCGGTGAAGGTGCCGGTCTTCGCAGCCGTCTATAACGATGCCGATCGTGGCATCGACGACGCTGGTGTCTGCCGGTTGCCGGCACTGGACGCCCGAGCCATTGCCGGAGCCTGCGTACAGGCCTTCTCGGCGCGCATCGGCGACGGCCTTTCGACATATCACGACGGATATATCTCCGCACTGAACGAGACCGCCCGAATGCACGGCGGCGAGATCGGACAAAGCTGCCGCGCGTTCGTGGCGGCGATGGTGGAAGCGCGCAGCAAGGAGCAACAGCGGTGACGCAGCAGGATCAATCCAACTCCACCTGGCGAATGACGGGCGGCCAGGCGCTCGCCGAGATGCTCAAGCTGGCGGGTGCCGGTCCGATGTTCGGCATGGGTGGTTTCCAGTTGCTGCCGTTCTACGAGGCCTGTCGCGCGCTGGGCCTCAAGCATGCCCTGATCAATGACGAACGCTGCGGAGCTTTCGCGGCTGATGCCTGCGCCAAAGTGACGAACCGGCCGGGGCTCGTTGACGGGACGTTGGGACCCGGTGCCACGAACCTCGTGACCGGTCTCGTGGAAAGTCTGAATGCCGGGATTCCGGTGGTTGCCATCGTTGGCGATGCCAATCGCGAGCACGCTTGGAAAAACATGACCCAGGAGACGCGGCAGCTGGAAATCCTGCGGCCCGTGGTGAAGGAGGTTATCCGCGTCGAGGTGCTGAAGCGTGTGCCGGAACACGTGCGCCGCGCATTCGCCGTGGCGACCAGCGGTCGTCCTGGCCCTGTTCTGATCGATGTGCCGGAAGATATTGCGCACGGCGAAATGGATTTCGATGCGGCCGATTTCTGGATCGATCCGGCAACGACCCGCGCGCAGGCGCGGCGGGCACGGCCGGATGCATCCGATCTGGAGCGCGCGGTCGCGTTATTGTCCAAAGCCGAGCGCCCGCTGATCCTTGCCGGCGGCGGCGTGCATATTTCGGAAGCGTATGACGCGCTCCTGTCGCTGGTTGAAACCTACGGCATCGCCGTCGCGCATACCATGTCCGGTAAGGGCGCGATCGCGTGCACGCATCCGCTCTCGGCGGGATTGTTCGGCCGCTACGATCGCATTGCGAATGCCCTCGTCGCGGAGTCGGATTGTTTGCTGGTGGTGGGCTGCAAGCTGGGTGAGATCGCGACCAAGCGCTTCCAGCTGATCCCGGCGGGCAAGTCGGTCATCCACATCGAAATCGACCCGACCGAGATCGGCCGAACGACGCGCACGGAAGTCGGTCTGGTCGGCGATGCGCGCCTCGCCTTGCAGGATCTCTCGGCAGCGTTGGGAAGTGGGAAGGCCGCGGCCCAACGACGGTCTGCGTATCTGGCTGAGATTCCGAAGCTGATGGCGGAGTGGCGCAAAGGCGCGGCCGACCGCATGGAAAGCCGCGAGACGCCGATCAATGTCGGCCGGCTGATGGGCGAACTCAATAAGGTGATGCCGGCGGACGGCATCGTGGTGGCTGATGGCGGGTTTGCAGCCCACTGGGGCGGACTGATGTTCGATACCAAGGCATCGGGCCGCCACTTCCTGCCGGATCGTGGGTTCGCTTCCATCGGCTATGGCGTTCCCGGTGGCATCGGGGCGCAGCTCGGAGCAGGCTCGAAGCGCCGTGTGGTCAGCCTGACGGGCGACGGCGGATTCAACATGAGTTTGGGAGAGTTGGAGACCGCGCGACGGCTCGGCGCCAACTTTGTCGCGTGTGTCTTCAACAATGCCGCATCGGGCTATGTGAAGGCGCTACAACACGCGATGTATGGGCAGGGCGCCTATCAATCCTCTGATCTGGTGGAACTCGACTATGCGGCCATCGCCAAAGGCTTTGGCTGTCACGGTATCAAAGTGACAAATCCGGAGAAGCTGTCATCAGCGCTGCACGAAGGGCTGGAAAATACGTCTTCACCGACGGTGATCGATGTCGTCGTGACCCGCGATCCCTCACGCATGCTGCCGGCGGCGGACAACCGGACGCTCAAGGTGACGAAGGGGGATCGGCCAGTATAATCGGGTTTGGTGCTGGTATGCCGTAACGCCGCCTTGACCAACGGCGTCAAACAGGCCAGATAAGCGCCAGTCGGGGCATAGCTCAGCCTGGTAGAGCACCTGCTTTGGGAGCAGGGGGTCGCGAGTTCGAATCCCGCTGCCCCGACCAATCTTTCAATGAGTGATCCCTACATACCGTCGACGAACCGTGTCGCG
>JAEYYQ010000633.1 GCA_023428365.1 Pseudomonadota bacterium
TAAAGGCCTTGGGCCTCGAGCCTGTTCACGTGTTTTCCAATGGCGGGTTGGATGCCAACTGGCTGGATAAGCACGGCGTTCCGACCGTCACGATCGGTGCGGGTCAATACGAAATTCATACCGTGAACGAATATGTGGATCTTCCGGAATTTGCTCAGGGGTGCCGTCTCGCGATCAAACTGGCGACGCTCGAAAGCTGATCGACGGAGTTGAAATCCACTGGCCTTTCCGGAGGCCCTCGATGTGGGAGGGACAGGGTATGATCAGTGGCAGAACTCTGTCTCCCAGGGGGACCATGACGTGAGTGAAATCGCGATTATTGGCTGCATTATCGCCAGTCTTGTCGCCCTCTTTGTCTCAAATCGTCTTCCGGTGATTGTCGTTGCATTGGCGACACCGGTCGCACTTTGGGCGACGGGGCTGCTGTCGCTATCGGAAGCGCTCGGCGGCTTTGGTGATCCGGCGGTTATTTTCATTGCCACGCTATTCGTCGTGAGTACGGCTCTCGAGCAGAGTGGTGTGACAGCCTGGGCTGGGCAGTTCCTCATAAGTCAGGCCGGAGAGAACAGCCGCAGCCGCCTGCTTATGCTTATTATGACTCTCGTCGCTTTATTGACGGCGCTGATCAGCGTCAACGGTGCGGTGGCGGCATTGCTTCCTGTCGTCGTCGTCATGGCGATACGGCTGAAGCGATCAACATCACAATTGCTGATGCCGCTCGTATTTTCCGCGCATGCGGGTTCAATGCTCGCGTTGACCGGAACTCCGGTCAACGTGCTGGTTTCTGACGCCGCTGTTGATGCGGGCCTCCGGGCGTTTGGGTTCTTTGAATTCGCTCTGGTTGGAATTCCGCTTCTGCTCGGGACGATGGCAATTGTGATCCTGTTCGGACAATGGCTTTTGCCTGAGAGAAATGGTCAATCCCTGCCGTCTGATTTGAGTAAGCATGCCAATACTCTGATTGAACAGTACGCGCTGAACAATGGGCTGTTTCGGGTTCGCGTACGGGAGGCATCACCGTTGGTCGGGCAGGACGCCAGCCAGTTAAATATCGAGGCGTTCCCTGATCTTTATCTGTCTGGGCTTCATGAACGCGGCAGCAGTAATCCGTTGCGGCGGAGCACGTTGCAGGAAGGTGATTACATTCTCCTGCGCGGCAGTGCGGAATCTGCCTCTGCCTTCGCGACTGCCAATAATCTCGCATTCCACAGTGAGGAAAATCCGGATTCGACGGAGGAAGTCCTTTTTAATCGCAATTCCGGACTCGCCGAGGTCATGATACCGCCGCGGTCTGCCCTTGTTGGTGAAACGATGTTCCCGGGCATGGTGACCGAAAGCGGTGATCTCCTGGTCATCGCCGTTCAGCGCAATGGAGTTGATCTGGGATATGAGCGGGTTTCATTACAGCCCGGCGACACCCTGCTGCTGCAGGGAACATGGAAGGCGCTCGACGTTCATCTTAATGATCCTGATGTTCTGGTCGTGAACTCGCCGGAGCTGGTTCGTCGGCAGGCCGTGCCTTTGGGCGCCGGCGCCAAGCAAACCATCGCGATTCTGCTTATGATGGTGTTCCTGCTTGCGACGAATTTGGTCCCGCCAGCGATCGCGGGATTGCTGGCTGCCGGAGCCATTGTGCTCACCAACGTGCTGAGCATCGAGCAGATTTACCGTTCGATCGGCTGGACAACTGTAATCCTCGTAGCGGCGATGATGCCCCTTTCGACTGCGATGATTCAGACGGGTGCCGCGCAGCTTGTTGCCGAGGGTCTCGTCTCTGCGGTCGGCAATTCCGGACCGTTCGCCCTATTGGCGGGATTGTTCCTCCTGACTGCCATCCTCGGGCAGCTCATCAGCAATACGGCGACGGCATTGATTGTCATTCCGATCGCGGTTTCCGCCGCGACGCAAATAAATCTGTCGCCGCAACCGGTGTTGATGAGCGTTGCCGTTGCTGCCGCGGCGGCGTTCCTGACGCCGATCGCGACGCCGACAAACCTCATGGTTATGGCGCCGGGTGGATACAAATTTGGCGATTACTGGAAATTGGGACTGCCACTGCTGGTCTGGTTTTTTGTCGTGGCGACGGTCTACATTCCATTGATCTGGAGCTTCTAAGCCAAACTGGCGATCAGACTTCTCTATTGTCCAAAATGCCATCGGGCAAACTGACATGAGACCAATTATGAAAAAGGCTATTGCTTCAGCCGCTCAAGGAATGCCGAACCGGGATTGGAGAGGATTTGCCATTGTCGGTCTTGTGCTGATCGTGTCCGGCACAATCGCCGTGCTCACGCCTGGCCTCGCGACAACCCTGACGACCACGGTTCTTGGAGGCGGACTGACGATTGCAGGAGTGATCTCGGTCTACCAGGCGATGCGCGATAGCGATTGGGCTGGTTGTAACTGGCAGCTTTTGCTGGGCGCGGCCGAGGTTGCGGGCGGTGTCTTCATCATCATCAATCCCTTGAAGGGCGCGGCTGCGGTCACGCTGGCTGTTGCTGTATCTATTCTCGCTCTCGGCATCACGCAGATTGGACTTGCACTCAAGATCCGGCCGCAAAGTGGGTGGGATTGGCTGATCATTGCAGGTGTTGCTTCGGTCTTGATCGGGCTAGCGCTGATCATGCGATTCCCCTTCGGGATCACGGAAAGCCCGGGCGTCATGGCTGGGATCTCCCTCATTTGTGGCGGTATTGCGCACATTGTTTTGGCTGTTGGTCGGCGTCGGGCACTCACGAATCCGGCTTGACCCCGTCGCCCGAGGTTATCGTCGGCATTACTGCGCGCTGCGCAGCGAAACCTCTCACGCTCAGAAGCGTTGTTGGTGGTAGGTGTCGATTGATCAAAGCCCAGAGATGACCGATTACGTACTCTACTACTGGTCTGTGCCATTTCGCGGGCAGTTCGTGCGGGCTGTCCTGGCCTACGCCGGAAAGACCTGGACGGAAGGTGGGGACGCAGCAATCTCGAAGCTGATGAACGCGCCCGTGAGCCACATGCCGGTCCCTTTCATGGGGCCGCCAATCCTAGTTGATAAGAAAGCAGATTTTGCCATCGCTGAGATGCCGGCCATCATCCTTTATCTCGGTGAGACGCTGGACTTGATGCCCGCGACCGCTGCTCTGCGCGCGACGACCATGAAGGTTGTCAATGATGCTAACGATGTGATCGACGAGATCACGCTGGATGGCGGACGCGCGATGTGGACGAAAAAGCGCTGGCAGGACTTCACCCCGCGCTTGAAGAAATGGATGTTGTTATGGGAAGAGACCGGTCGCCGGCATGGTCTGAAGGCCACCTCCGGCTTTCTGCTCGGCGGCGGGAGGCCGGGTATCGCCGACGTCGTGACTGCTACCCTTTGGTCGACCATGGCCGACCGCTTTCAGAAGATCGAGGCGATCCTCAAAGAAACAGCACCCATGACGGCCGCCCTAACACGGCGAATTGCTGATCTGCCAGCGCTAGCTAAGCTGGCCGCCAAGGCGCAACAGGACTATGGCAACGCTTATTGCGGTGGCCAGATCGAAGCTTCGCTCCGCCGTGTCCTCGGTGCTTGAGCATATCATTAGCCTTCAGGCCGCGATGCCCGACCTAGCTCGATTCGCGAGGACGCTCACTTCGTCGAAGATGTCGACGAAGATCTGATCCGCCTCTCCATCGGTCTGGTAGGCGCTGAGGACATTGTTGCCGATCTGCAGTAGGGACTAGAGGGGCTTTGACGCGCCTGCTCACTCACCTCGTTACACGCGAACGCCAACGCTCTACACAGTTGGGTGGCGATGGTCTGCGTTCGAGCAGTGAACAAAAGAATGCGACGGGAAGCACAGATGACGGAAACCCAACACAGCGTGTCCCTTTCGTTCGAGGACGTAAAGCGCTTCGGCTCCGATCCGCTTTCAACCTTCCGTACCAATCTGGCGGCGGTCGAGCACAGAATTGCGCAGGCTTGCGCACGTGCGGGTCGTGACCGTGCTTCCGTGCGGTTGCTTCCCATCACCAAGACGGTGCCCGCACACATCCTACGTTTCGCCTGGGAGGCAGGCATTACTTCCTACGGTGAAAACAAGATCCAGGAGGCCACCGCAAAGCGCGAGGCGCTGTGCGATCTCGCCATCGACTGGAGCATCGTCGGTCATCTGCAGACCAACAAGGTCAAATATCTGACGCGGTTTGCCCATGAGTTCCATGCCCTCGACAGCCTGCGACTCGCTGACCTCCTTAACAAGCGCCTCGAGCGTGAGAACCGTTCGCTCGACGTCTATGTACAAATCAATACCTCGAACGAGGAGAGCAAGTATGGTCTGCATCCGGATGCGCTGCTACCGTTCGTTGACACCCTCGAGCAATTCCCGCGGCTCAGACCGCGCGGGCTCATGACGCTTGCAGTGTTCAGCCCCGACATGACGAAGGTGCGGCCATGCTTCACGCTGTTGCGGACTTTGCGCGACGAAGCCGTTAAACGCCATCCGGGGTTAACTGGACTTTCAATGGGCATGACCGGCGATTTCGAGGAAGCGATCGAGGAAGGCGCGACCGTCGTGCGCGTGGGGCAGGCCATCTTCGGCAAGCGTCCAACCCCTGACGGACACTACTGGCCCGGCTTTGCGGGCAACGGATGATGCACCTGATGTCCGTACAGAGGCAGGTTGTCGATGGTCATACCGGCGACAACGCTGTTATCTGCGCCCCGGCGTGCGAGCACGGCCATGCTCTGCCTCAAACCAGTAGGGCTTTCGCGGAATATCTGGCGCAACTCGAACACGAAATTCATCTCGTCGCCTGAGGCGAGAGGCGCCGCAGGAGGCGGATCGGCGTTGATTTATTTCTTCTGGACATTGCCGGCGCTCGCGGTCGTTACCGTGCTCGCGAGCGGGCGGGCAGGCACACTCGCCGCCTCGATCATCGGGGTAATCGTTGCCCTGTTCGTTGCGCTGACGACCGCACCGCGCGATTTCCAGACTTCTGAAGCTCTGGTCTTCCTCGCTCGCGGCGCGTGGATCGGCTGGATTATCGTGCCCTACATTCTCGGCGGCCTGTTGTTCTGGCAGATGGCCATCCGGCCCGGAAATGCCGCGATGTCCGCCGAAACATCACTTCCAGACGCCCGCGCCAGGCGGCGGCTGTTGTTCTCCGCCTGCTTTTTGATCGGCCCGTTTGCCGAATCGGCAACCGGATTCGGCATTGGCATCATCGGAACGATGGTTCTGGTCCGGCGATTGAACGTAGAGCCGATCTATCTTCTCGCTTTCAGCTTACTCAGCCAGACTATGA
>JAEYYQ010000640.1 GCA_023428365.1 Pseudomonadota bacterium
AGTTCCAGAAGCCGGTCGTGATCGACATGATCTGCTACCGGCGCCACGGCCACAACGAGAGCGATGAGCCGGGCTTCACCCAGCCGCTCATGTATAAGAAGATCCGCTCGCATCCGACCACGCTGGAAATCTACTCCAAGCGGCTGATCGATGAGGGCGTCGTCACGTCGGCTGAGGTCGATGAGATGCGGGATCGTTTCCGCGCGCATCTCGATGAGGAGTTCAAGGCTTCCGACGCGTTCCGCCCGAACAAGGCCGATTGGCTCGATGGCCGCTGGGCCGGTCTGGGGCAGGATGAAGATGAAGAGCGTCGCGGGAATACCGGCGTCGCGATCGATGTTCTCAAGGACGTCGGCCGTCGTATCACGACCATCCCAGTCGATCTGAACGTTCACAAGACCGTGCAGCGCTTGCTGGACCGCCGCCGCGAGATGGTCGAGACTGGTGAGGGTATCGACTGGGCGATGGCCGAGAGCCTCGCGTTCGGTACACTGCTCAAGGAGCGCTACCCGGTTCGTCTTTCGGGCCAGGATGTCGAGCGTGGCACCTTCTCGCAGCGCCATTCGGTGCTGATCGATCAGGAGACCGAGCGCCGTTACACGCCGCTCAAGTATGTGTCTCCGGATCAGGCAAAGTTCGAAGTCATCAACTCGATGCTGTCGGAAGAAGCCGTCCTTGGCTTCGAGTATGGCTACTCTCTCGCTGAACCAATGACGCTGACCATGTGGGAGGCGCAGTTCGGTGACTTTGCCAACGGCGCTCAGGTCGTCATCGATCAGTTCATTGCATCGGGCGAGCGCAAGTGGCTGCGCATGTCCGGCCTCGTGCTTCTACTGCCGCATGGCTACGAAGGCCAGGGTCCGGAGCATTCGTCGGCACGTCTCGAACGCTTTCTGCAGAACTCGGCCGAGGATAACTGGCAGGTCGCGAACTGCACGACGCCGGCCAACTACTTCCACATTCTGCGCCGCCAGCTTCTCCGCAAGGTGCGCAAACCGCTCGTTCTGATGACGCCGAAGTCGTTGTTGCGGCATAAGCGGGTGGTCTCGCCGCTCGACGAGCTTGGCCCGGGTACGAGCTTCCATCGCGTATTGTGGGATAGCGCCGACGAGCGGCATCCGCACGCCGATACGTCGACGGTCAAGCTGCAGGACGATGCCAAGATCCGGCGCGTCGTCATCAGCAGCGGCAAGGTCTACTACGATCTCTACGAGACGCGCGCGCAACTCGGGGTCGACGACGTTTACCTGATGCGCCTGGAGCAGCTTTATCCGTTCCCGGCACGTGCGCTCATGGCCGAACTCGCCCGCTTCCCGCAGGCCGAGATCGTCTGGTGCCAGGAAGAGCCGCGCAACATGGGCGCCTGGTCGTTCGTTGAGCCGAACCTGGAATGGGTGCTTCAGCACATCAACGCGAAACACCCGCGCCCACGCTACGTCGGACGCGCGGCTGCGGCTTCGACCGCGACGGGGCAACTGTCTCGTCATCTGGCCGAGCAGAAAGCGCTCGTAGAAGATTCGCTGAAAGCTTGAAAAATGCGCCCGCCACGTGCGGGCAGATGATGATAGGGGCTGTACAATTATGGCAATCGAGATCCGGGTGCCGTCACTGGGCGAAAGCGTGACCGAGGCAACGGTCGGGCAGTGGTTCAAGAAGCCGGGCGAAGCGGTAAAGGTCGACGAGCCGCTGTGCGAGCTGGAAACCGACAAGGTCACTGTCGAGGTTCCGTCTCCCGCTGCCGGTGTGCTTGGCGAGATCAGCGTCGCGCAGGGAGAAACGGTTGCGGTTGGCACGGTGCTCGGCAGCATTAAGGAAGGTGCGGCGGCTGAGAAGCCCGCAGCGGCAGCCTCCGCCGCCGCAAAGCCGGCGCCTGCGAAACCCGCTCCGGGCCCCGCTGCGACAGCGCCGGCACCGGCAAAAATGCCGCCGGCTCCGTCTGCGCGTAAGATCCTTGAAGAAAAGGGTATTCCCGCTGATCAGGTCGCAGGTTCCGGTCGTCGGGGTCAGGTGCTGAAGGAAGACGCGCTCGCCGCGAAGGCGGCGCCGGCTCCTGCGGCTCCGGTGAACTATCCCGCCACCCAGGTGGTGCCGGCCGCGGCAACGCAGCTGCGTGCGCCATCCGCGCCGAACGACTCAGTGCGCGAGGAGCGGGTGAAGATGACCCGCCTGCGCCAGGCCATCGCGCGCCGGCTGAAGGATGCGCAGAACACCGCTGCGATGCTCACGACGTTCAACGATGTCGACATGAGCGCGGTGATGAAGCTGCGGTCTCAGTACAAGGATCTGTTCGAGAAGCGCCACGGCATCAAGCTGGGCTTCATGGGCTTCTTCGTGAAGGCCTGCATCCAGGCGCTCCGTGAGATCCCAGCAGTCAACGCCGAGATCGACGGCACGGATATCATCTACAAGAATTACTATCACATCGGCGTGGCCGTCAGCACCGAGAAGGGGCTCGTGGTCCCAGTCGTGCGCGAGGCCGACCGCATGTCACTGGCCGAGATCGAGGCGCAGATCGCCGACTTCGGTCGCCGCGCGCGCGATGGCCGGCTCAGCATCGAGGAGATGCAGGGCGGCACATTCTCGATCACCAACGGCGGCGTGTTCGGCTC
Organism: Pseudomonadota bacterium; assembly: GCA_023428365.1. Classification (GTDB taxonomy): domain Bacteria; phylum Pseudomonadota; class Alphaproteobacteria; order Rhizobiales; family Hyphomicrobiaceae; genus ZC4RG25. The sequence goes on from JAEYYQ010000640.1 coordinate 2,610, forward strand.
GCTGATGTCGACGCCGATCCTCAATGCGCCGCAGTCGGGCATTCTCGGCATGCACCGCATTGAGGAGCGCCCGGTGGTTCGCGACGGCCAGATCGTCGCCCGGCCGATGATGTATCTGGCGCTGAGCTACGATCATCGCATCGTCGACGGCAAAGAGGCCGTCACCTTCCTCGTTCGAGTGAAGGAGATCCTGGAAGACCCGCAGCGGTTCGTGCTGGAGCTTTAAGAGAATGGCTGGCCCTTACGACCTGATTGTCATCGGCACCGGCCCGGGCGGCTATGTGTGCGCCATTCGCGCCGCGCAGCTCGGGATGAAGGTGGCTGTCGTCGAGAAGCGCGCGACGCATGGCGGCACGTGTCTCAACGTCGGCTGCATTCCGTCCAAGGCGCTGCTGCATGCGTCGGAAGCGTTCGAGGAAGCTGGTCATGCCTTCGCCGGGATGGGTATCAAGGTCTCGAAGCCGGAACTCGACCTGGCAAAGATGCATGCCTACAAGGACGAAGGCATCAAGGGCAACGTCGACGGCATCGTCTTCCTGTTCAAGAAGAACAAGATCGAGCCGTATCACGGCACCGCGCGCATCGTTGCGCCCGGCAAGGTCGAGGTGACATCCGAAAGCGGCGAGAAGCAGGAGCTTGAAACCAAGTCGATCGTGATCGCGACCGGTTCGGACGTGGCGCGCCTGCCCGGCGTCGAGATCGACGAGCAGTCCGTCGTGTCGTCAACCGGCGCGCTGGTGCTGCCGAAGGTTCCCGGTAAGCTGCTGGTGATCGGCGCTGGCGTGATCGGTCTGGAGCTGGGCTCGGTCTGGAAGCGGTTGGGCGCGGAAGTGACGGTGGTCGAGTATCTCGATCACATCCTGCCGGGCACGGATTCCGAAATCGCGCGGACGTTCCAGCGCATCCTCACCAAGCAGGGCTTCACCTTCAAGCTGTCGAGCAAAGTCACCGGCGTGAAGAATACGAAGTCCGGTCTCGCCGTAACGGTTGAGCCGTCAGCCGGTGGTGAGGCGGAAACGTTGAACGCTGATGTCGTGCTCGTCAGCATCGGCCGCGTGCCGTACACGGCCGGCCTCGGTCTGGAGGAGCTAGGCGTCGAGCGAGATGCCAGGAAGCGCATCACCGTCGATCCGCACTATCAGACCAACGTGCCGGGCATCTACGCCATCGGCGACGTCATTGCCGGGCCGATGCTGGCGCACAAGGCGGAGGACGAAGGCATCGCGGTCGCGGAGATTCTCGCGGGTCAGGCAGGGCACGTGAACTACGGTGTCATTCCGGGCGTGATCTACACCTTCCCGGAGGTCGCGACCGTGGGCCAGACCGAGGATGAGCTGAAGGCCGCGGGCGTCGCCTACAAGGTCGGCAAGTTTCCGTTCACGGCCAACGCGCGCGCCAAGGTCAATAAGGTCGCCGAGGGCATGGTCAAGGTGCTGGCCGATGCCACCACTGATCGCGTGCTCGGCGTGCATATCGTTGGCCCGGACGCCGGCGAGCTGATCGCGGAAGCCGCGCTGCTGATGGAATTCGGCGGTTCGGCGGAGGACATGGCCCGCACCTGCCACGCGCATCCGACGCTGTCGGAGGCCGTCAAGGAAGCTGCACTCGCGGTCGATAAGCGCGCGATCCATATGTGAATGCGGTGGGGCGGCTGGTCCCCTTGACTGTCCATCACTGTCATCCCGGCCGAAGCGCGCCAGCGCGCAGAGCCGGGACCCAGGGGCTGAACTCACCCATTATTTTGGTGCCTTCGGCGCATTTTCGCTAGGTCCCGGCTTGCGCTGCGGCTTCGCCTCCGCTTGCCGGGATGACATAAACTGTCACGCCCGCGGATGCGCTGCGTCGTAC
>JAEYYQ010000648.1 GCA_023428365.1 Pseudomonadota bacterium
CGCTCCGTCACGGTTCGTTGAAACGGTACTCGTCACTGGCACGCTCGTGCCGCGCCTTGAGATCCTCGTAGCGCCCGAGGTCGAAGGGCTACGCGTCCTCGAACTGCGCGTCGACGAGGGCGACCGCGTCAAGAAGGGCGACGTGATGGCCACCCTCGTGCATGAAACACTGGATGCCCAGCTTGCCCAGAATGCGGCTTCGATCGCCCGGGCAGACGCCGCCATCGCGCAGGCGCGCAGCAGCATCGCGCAAGCCGAAGCGACGATGGAAGAGGCGCGCAACGCTTTCAATCGCGCCAAGCCGCTGCGCCAGTCCGGCCATATCGCCGACAGCGTCTTCGATCAGCGCGAGGCTGCTGCACGAACGGCGGAAGCCGCCGTTGTCGCCGCGCGGGACGGTCTCAAGGTTGCAGAGGCAGAGAAAGCCCAAGTCGAAGCCCAGCGGCGCGAGCTCGACTGGCGTCGTCAGCGCACCGACGTGAAAGCGCCGGAAGACGGTCTCGTCAGCCGCCGCACCGCGCGGATCGGCGCGATTTCTACCGGCGTCACCGGCGAGCCGATGTTCCGGATCATCGCCCGTGGCGAAATCGAGTTGGATGCAGAAGTGCCCGAAGCGCAGCTGGCCCGGATGAAGGCGGGGCAACCCGCAGTCGTCACCGTGCCAGGGCTGGGCGATGTCAGCGGTCAGGTCCGATTGGTTTCGCCGGAGGTCGATCGCGCCACCCGTCTCGGTCGTCTGCGTATCGGCCTCAAAAGCGACGAACCGCTCCGCATTGGCGGCTTTGGACGCGGCTACGTGACGACAGCCGACACGAATGGCTTGGCCATACCGGCCAGTGCGGTGCTCTACGGGCCAGACGGAGCCAGCATCCAAATTGTTCAGGATGGTAAGGTCGTGACTCGTCGGGTCAAGATCGGCGCACGCGCAAACGGCTTGGTCGAGATTGCGGAGGGTGCGTCTGAGGGCGACGTTGTCGTTGCACGCGCTGGCACATTCCTGCGCAACGGCGACGCGGTGCGACCCGCGTTCGAAGCGACCAGCAAGATCAGCGAGGCCAACTGATGGCCCGACTCGACGTCTCGGCGTGGGCCATCCGCAAGCCGGTCCCTTCGCTCGTTCTGTTCATGGTCCTGATGGCGCTCGGCTGGTTCAGCTTCCAGCAACTGCCGGTCACGCGCTTTCCCAATATCGACCTGCCCATCGTCCAGGTAGTGATCACCCAATCCGGTGCGGCACCCGCTGAGTTGGAAACGCAAGTCACGAAACGCGTTGAGGACGCCATCGCGGGCGTGCCGGGCGTCAAGCATATCACCTCCACCATCGTTGAGGGCAGTTCGATCACGCTGGTGGAGTTCCAGCTCGAAGCCCCGGTCGATCGCGCCGTCAACGACGTCAAAGATGCGATATCTCGCATACGTGCGGAGCTGCCGCGCACGATCGACGAGCCGATCACCCAGCGCCTCGATATCGAGGGTTTGCCGATCCTCACCTACACGGCGCGCGCACCTACACTCACGCCCGAAGAGCTGTCCTGGTTTGTCGATGATACGGTCGCGCGCGAGCTGCAGAGCGTCAAAGGCGTTTCGAAAGTCGAGCGGGTCGGCGGCGTGACGCGTGAAATCAGGGTATCCCTCGACCCTGATCGACTGCTCGCGCTCGGTATCACCGCAGGCGAGGTCAATCGCCAGGTCCGCGCGACAAACATCGATGTCGCGGGCGGTCGTGGCGAGGTTGGCGGCCGCGAACAGGCGATCCGCACGTTGGCGGGCGCGCGCACCGTGGAAGATCTCGCCCGAACGATGATCGCGCTGCCGGGCGGGCGCACGGTGCGCCTCGATGCATTGGGCACCGTAACGGACACCGTCGCCGAACCACGCCTGTTCGCAGCCGTCAACGGCGAAGATGTCGTTGGGTTCGCGATTACGCGAGGCAAAGGCGCGAGTGATGTCGTGGTCGCCAAAGCCGTCGCCGATAAGATCGCGGAGCTGCAGCGCAGTCATCCGGATGTCGAAGTCAAGCTGATCGACACGGCGGTCGAGTACACTGTTGGAGTCTATGACTCGACCATGACGACCCTGGTCGAGGGCGCGATTCTGGCGATCCTTGTCGTCTTTATCTTTTTGCGCGACCTGCGCGCGACGATCATTGCGGCGATCGCCCTCCCGCTGTCGATCATCCCGACCTTTTTCGCCATGGACGCGATGGGGTTTTCGCTCAACCTCGTCAGTCTGCTCGCCATCACCATCGTCACCGGTATCCTGGTGGACGACGCCATCGTCGAGATCGAAAACATCGTGCGCCACATACGCATGGGCAAATCGGCGTACCGCGCAGCCCTCGAAGCAGCCGACGAAATCGGCCTTGCGGTGATCGCCATCACGACGACCATCATCGCCGTATTCGCTCCCGTCAGTTTCATGGGCGGCATCGCCGGTCAGTACTTCAAACAGTTTGGCTTGGCCGTCTCAGCCGCAGTGTTCTTCTCGCTGCTCGTCGCGCGGCTGATTACTCCACTGCTGGCTGCCTACTTCATGCGCGCCCACGACACTCACGATGAGCGCGAAGGCTGGCTCCTGCGGGCTTATACGAAGCTCGTGGCGTGGTCGGTGCGTCACCGGATATCCACGGTTTGCCTGGGATTGGTGATCTTCGCCGGCTCGATTTTCAGTATGCAGCTGATACCGTCCGGCTTCCTGCCCTTGGAAGACAACGGACGGGTCATGCTCGCGGTCGAGCTGCCACCGGGAACGAAGCTCGAAGATACGCAACGACTGACGTCAGACATCACGCAACGCCTCGAACAACGACCGGACGTGAAGAGCGTATTCGTCACCGGAGGCCGCGTGCTGGGCTCGGGCGACGAAGTGCGCAAGGCAACGCTCGTCATCGGTCTCGTCGAAAAGTCCAAACGACAGGCGCAAAGCCAGGTCGAGCGCGAAATCGGACGCAACATCGAGCGCATCCCTGACATCCGCTATTGGTTCCTGCAGGAAAACGGTCAACGTAGCTTCCAAATGGTCGTAACGGGCCGCGATGGACCTGCTGTCAATGCAGCAGCCGCCGACATTACGAGCCAAATGAAGCGCGTCCCGTTGATCGCACTCCCGGTTTCCACGGCGGAACTGGACCGGCCGGAACTGCGCGTCACTCCGGACAGCGATCTCGCGAGCAATGTCGGCGTTTCCACTGAGGCAATCGCGGAAGCCGTGCGCATTGCCACCATCGGCGATGTCGGCGCGGCCCTGGCCAAGTTCACCATCGGCGACCGGCAGGTGCCGATCCGCGTCCAACTCGACGAGGAAGCTCGCGCGAATCCGCAGATCATCGAGTCCCTGCGCCTGCAGACGGCATCGGGCGGCTCGGTCCCCTTATCGTCCGTAGCAACGTTTGCGACGTCGCAAGGCCCGACCTCAATCGACCGCTATGACCGGCTCCGCCGCGTCACACTCGGAGCGGATCTGGTCGCCGGCGCTTCTCTGGGCGAAGCCGTGGAGGCCGTCAACAACCTGCCTGCAGCCAAGAATCTCGCGCCGGGACTGCAGCTTAAACAGTTCGGCGATGCGGAAGTCATGGAGGAAGTGTTCGCCAGCTTCGGCAGTGCAATGGCCGCTGGCATCATGATGGTCTACGCGGTTCTGGTGCTGCTGTTCGCCAGCTTCCTGCAACCTATCACGATCCTGTTCTCGCTGCCTCTCTCGATCGGCGGCGCGATCGTCGCGTTGATTATCGCTCAGCAGCCCATCAGTCTACCCGTAGTGATCGGCATTCTGATGCTGATGGGCATCGTCACCAAGAACGCGATCATGCTGGTGGACTTCGCCATCGAGTCGATGGCGCGCGGTGTGTCTCGACAGGACGCTATCGTCGACGCCGGCCGTAAGCGCGCCCGGCCGATCATCATGACGACAATCGCGATGTGCGGCGGCATGCTGCCGTCTGCTCTGGCCTTCGGATCCGGCGGCGAATTTCGCGCGCCGATGGCTGCCGCGGTGATCGGCGGGCTGATTTCATCGACGCTGCTGTCGCTGATTTTCGTGCCCGCCGTGTTCGTTCTGATGGACGAGATCAGCGGTGCTCTGTGGCGCTTGTTCAGCCGGTTCGTTGGCAAGGCTGACGAAGGAGAGGAAACCACAACCCCTCCTCACAGTACACCTGTTGGCCAGGACGACGTCGCCCTCTTGCCGCCGATCGAGCGACCACAGGCTGCAGAATAAGGTGCTGGCGAAGTTCAGGCGACGGACGAGAGCGGAACGTTGATTTCGTAGATCACGCCTCCGGGCTCGAAGCGCAGCGGTGAGACGCCATCGGCGTCTCCCGCAATGGCGATGTTCAGCAGTGACGTGCCAAATCCTTTGCGCTCCGGTGGCACGACGGGCGGACCGCCCGTTTCACGCCACTCGAACAGGAAGCGGGCACCTTCACCCGTACCCAGGACCGACCACGCAACGGAGACCTGTCCTTCGTCATTCGAGAGAGCCCCATGCTTGGTCGCGTTCGTCGCCAGCTCGTGCAGCACCAGGGCCAGCGTCTGCGCCATTCTCGGCCCGATCATAAGCTCCGGCCCCTCGACGCGCGTGCGGCCAGCGAACGGAGCCAATTCGCTATCCACGATGGCCCGCAGCGGCGCGCCGCGCCAGTTCCGCGTCGTCAGCATATCGTGAGCGCGCGACAAGGCATGCAGACGGCGAATGAGTACTTCACCGGCCTCCGCCAGCGACCGACCTCCGGTCAGCGTGCGCGTCGCCATCGACTGTACGACGGCCAGCACGTTCTTCACGCGATGGCTGAGCTCGCCGAGCAGCAGCTTCTGCTGCTCCTCCCAATTTCGCCGGTCGGTGATGTCAGTGTTCATGCCGACCCATGACCGGATGCTGCCATCCTCATTGATCAGCGGCACCGTACGCGCCTGCGTCCAGCGCCATTCACCGGAATTATGGCGCAAACGATACTCCATCGTCGCCGGAACCTTGCTTGCAATGGCTCGGCGCATCGCCTCCGCGGCAGCAGCGCGATCCTGCGGATGAACCGCATCAAGCCAGCCCCAGCCGAGGAACTGCATCACAGTCTGCCCAGTGAAAGCACGCCAGGACGGAGAATCCTCGACGATCTCGCCCATGGATTTGGTCGTCCAAACTGTCTGGGCCGATGCCTGAACCAAGGCACGAAAACGCTCTTCCGTTTCCCGCAAACGGGCCTCCGCGTGATCCTGGGCGGTCACGTCGACAATGGACCCGACCCAGCGTCTCGGATTGCCATTTTCCCCATAGAGGACCAGGGCCCGATCCATGACATGGACCCAGTATCCATCACGGTGCCGGATCCTGTAGTGGCATTGAAGATTGGAGCGCCGCTCTGAAAGGGTAGCGTCGCGTTCCTGATCGATCCTGCGCAGATCGTCAGGATGGCACCGATCGCGCCACCAATCGATCTTTGGTCGAGCCTCATCGGGCGCGAACCCAATCAACGCCGCGAGGCCCTGGCTACGTTCGACATGCCCTGAGCTGACGTCGGTGTCATAGATCATACCCTCGACCGCCAGAGCGGCCAGACGGTAGCGTTCCTCGCTGGTGCGCAGAGCGGCCTGAGCCATTCCGCGCTCGCGCGCGATCCAAACTCGCGTGCCAACCTCGCGCAGCAGCGACAGCTCATCCGACAACCAACGCCGCGGCGTCGCCGAATGGACGCCGAGAACAGCGCGCAACTCTCCACCTACCAGGATAGGTGTCGCCGCAAAGGCAGCAACGCCGCCGGTCAGATACCGGTCCGCAACGGCGGTTGTTCTCTTGTCGTTGGCTACGTCGTCGACGGCAAACGGCTGCCCTCGCTCAAAGGCGGCGCGCAACTCCGGCGTCGTATTCTCTTCGAAGGGATAGATTCCGGCAACGTTCGCAGCCCCGTTCACCCAACCCGGCTCGACAGTCAGCTTGTCGTGTTTAGGATCGATAATGGCAAGGTTGCAGCGGGAGGCGGCCAGATGTTTTCCGAGCCGCTCGACGGCCCTATTGATCATCTCATTGGGATTGGACAGCGCAACGCTATCGTGCTCGATCTCACCGAGCAACTTGGCCGCTGCCTCGCCGCGCTTCCGGTCGGTGATATCCACGCTCACACCCACGACCGCACTCGGACGGCCATCGTCATCGAAGATCGGCGATTTGGTCGAAATGTAATGATGGGCTCCATTCGATCGCAAAATAGTCTCCTCGACTTCCAGCGTCATACCGCTCTCGATCACCGCGCGATCATTGGCGGAGATCTCTCGTGACTGCGGCGTGTCGCCGAACAGGTCAAAATGCGTTTTGCCGATAACTTGCGCTTCAGTTTGTTTGAGTGTCCTGAGCAGCGCTTGATTGACCATGGTGAGACGCCCATCGAGGTCTTTTACGTACATGAGCGCCGGGATCGCGTCGCTGATTGCTTTTGAAAGTGCGATCGTCTGGCGCAGTCTGGTTTCTTCTCGCTTCCGGGCGGTGATATCCCGCAAGCAATTAACAGCCCCTATAATATCACCTGCCAAATTGCGCAGTGGCATCACATTGACGAGGCAGACGATGTCATCGCCGTGAGGGCGCGATACAATCAATTCCTCGCCTATAATTTCCTCACCGTAGTGACACGCACGATAAAGCGGCATTTCCACCGGTGTCAGCTTCGTGCCATCCGACCGCATTGCACCAAATGTCATCGATGGATGGCCTACTGGCATGCCAATCAGCGTTTTTTCGGAGTGCTGCATTAATTCTGTTGAGGTCCGACTGCTCGCAACGATTGGGAAATCCGGCGCTCCGAGAGCAATCGTGATTCCGTCTGGAACGTGCTCCAATAGCGTATGCAATAGAGCTCTGGCTTCCTCAGCTTCAGTAGCCCGCCGGCGCGCTTCATCTCTGGCTTCCTTAAGAGCGCGCTTGCGTTTTTGAATTTCTTCGCTCGCGCCTTTTAACGCCCCAGTGACGATTTTCATTTCAGATAAGTTTGTTTCTAAATGCGGCGATCTATCTCCACGACCCATTAAGGTCACGGCACCGACGGCCGTCTTGATCGGAACTTCCATCATTCGACTGAAGATCAGGATAGAAACAGCCGTCAAAATCAATGGAACGGCAAGCCAAAGAATCGGCCACATATGTCCAAATTCCAATGACCGCATCGGAGACGATTTCTCCGCAGCGACGTGAACGCTCCAATTTGTCAGCGGAGACGTCGCAGATGCGCGGATGGGGTCATTCTGCCAGATTTGGCCAGCACCGCCCCGACCTGAATCCTGCGATTTCTGGTCGATATTTCCCGGCAAGCTTGCAGTTTGAACCGCGCCATCTCCATGGATCACGACACGACCACTCGCGTCCACAACGGTTCTCAGCCATCCGCTCGACAAATGCTGTTCCCGCAGAACAAGCTGATAAGCCTGCTCGCCCGGCGAGGCGACGAGAACGTATCTGGAAGCATCTTTGACGCGAAACGGGACGTGGATCTGCGTATTCCATTTCCCATCATCCGGATCGGACAGCAGGCCTGTAAAGGCAACCTCATTGCTATCGAGCGCCTTTTTTGCCGCCGCGCGGTCAGCAGCCGGCACAGCTTCAGTTGGCGTGGTTGCCGTATCGAGGACAGGCTGCAAGCGACTATTGAGCAGAACGATGCGCCCATCGTCCAAGCGCTTTGCCGCCAGCCGCGCAGCCGTGAGAAACTCATAATAGTCGCCTGAGGCAAGGTGGGGCGTCCGGATGAGACCATCGATCACCGTGACGACGCGCTTCATTTCCCGGTCGAGATCGCTGGAAAGATCGTAGGCGATCTGCTCGGCGCGCTCGTTCATCCATGTAAGATACTGGTTCTCAGCGCGATGCAGCGTCCAGAGCGACGCCGCCAATGTCGGGAGTAAAGCCGAAGCGGTCAGCGCCAGAAGCAACGTCCGAATGGACCAGCTATGAGGCCAGAACCTGTGAAATGACTTGAACCGTAACATCGCGCGGCCCACGAAACACAACCATCGGTAGCAGGCACTCACAAGCCAGAGCCAAACCTGTCCTTGGCCGGTGGCCGTGCCTAGAAAGAACGGGCGAAGAATTTTCTATCTTCAGTTTGATTTTTACGTTTCCGCGAACAGTTTACTTCGCGTTGCTATCAAATTCCATGAACTTTACCAGATTTCACCGTATCGGTTGGACAAAGGTAAACGGACGCCCTGACCACCCCGCTCAACTCTACGTAGAGCTCCAACTTTGCCGCAGACTCGCCAGGGCCCGTCGCTCGCGACGCGTTAACCAAACAGGCATTCAGGCCCGGTCTCGCGCAGTCCGAAGATTGGCCTCTGTCGGGAAACGAACCTGTTAGCCATGCGTTGTCATTAAGACGATGTTGGCAGACGGGCGGTCGCGTGCAGTTGCCATCCAGTTGAGGAGCAAACGCGGTGGCAGTTGAGGAGCAAACGCGGTGGGGAAGTCCAAGTATGAGGTGTTCGTCCTCGGCAGTCTCGCATTGGCAGCGCCGTCGGTGATGGCCGTGGCATCACCGCATGGCTTGCTGGCCGATCCTGCAGTTTTGCGCGCAACCGCAACTACGGCCGATCATATCACCGTTTCGGATCGCGGCGTGGGAGTGAGAAGCGGCCGGCCACCGGGAATGCAACATCGGCCGGGAAGCAGCAGAAGCGCCCCTCCGCCGCCCTATCGGGGTTCACCCAACGCCTACAGTGGATCGCGTACCGAACCTCTGCGAGAGAAACGCGCGTACAGACCTCCGGCCAATCTCGATAGGCGCAACAATCGCAGGCAGTCAGTAGGCCCCGAAGCCAGTTGCGATTGGCTCTACCGCCGCGCAATCCGCGACGACAGCCGTTACTGGTGGAACCGCTACCGCAGCTGCTTCAGCGCATACTAGCCAATGCCAAAGTTTTACCCTCCAACCAGAGAGGCGCACGACGAGATGACAATTGATAGCAACACCCCCACAGAGCCAACGGGTGAGGACACGAAAACTCAAAGCCCTGATCGGGAAAAATTCAAACGTGCCATGCGGCGGGTCGATGAGATCAAGGGTTTCTACACCCACCTCGCAACATTTTTCGCGGTCATTGCCGGCCTCGTGGTGGTCAATCTGGTCACCGGCGGTGACTGGTGGGTGCAATGGGTCTTTCTCGGTTGGGGCATCGGTGTTCTCGTCCACGCTTTGATCACTTTTGGTGGCACACCGAAGTTTGTTTCGCAGTGGGAGAAGCGAAAGCTCCGTGAATACATGAACGAGCCCTGATTAAGCCGTCGTGCGGCCGACTCTTTTCATCTGCGCACGGTTCGGGCTTTCTCTCGACGACAGCGAGCGCGCCTGTCGCGAGGTTCGCCGGCATGGACGTTTTCGTTCCCGCAATCGCGGACGACAAACTCCTCTTAGAGCAGCAAATCGGCGCACCTTGCTATAATATGGCCTAAATCGGTCGCCTCTATGGCTGCCGCGACAAACAGTATCGATCAGGGGGGAGATCAAACGTGCGTGCGATCCGAGCTTGGCTGACGTGTGCATTTGTAATTCTGCCGCTCATGGCCGCTCCGGCGCTGTCCCAGTCCCTGGCTCAGGCCCAAGCGCGCAACAAGGCCGCACAATCGGCTGCCGCCTCTGGTGAGGCCGGCGCTGTCGAACGGGCCAACAACTGGACGATCGGCCTGGCAGCCGGATTGCTCGAAGGCACATTCATTCGCTTCGCGGCGGAGCTGGCCAAAGCTCTCAACGACGGCGATGAACTCCGGATCCTTCCCGTCGTGACCTACGGCGCGGCCGACAACGTAAGCGATCTCCTTTATCTCAAAGGCATCGACGTCTCGATCACTCATGCCGACGTATTCGACGATTTCCGGCGCAACCGGAAAGCAAGCAATATCGAACGGCGCGTTCACTACATCTC
>JAEYYQ010000656.1 GCA_023428365.1 Pseudomonadota bacterium
CAAGAATGTCGCCATGCATCGCCTTAACGAGAACGACGAACGGCATCGCTCCCAGGAGCATGAAAATGATCGCAATGAACTCGAGCGATGGAGATGCCCAAAACCCGAAACTTTCATCATGCGGGGAAAAACCGCCCGTCGATACCGTCGCCAATCCATAACAAACGGCATCGAACAACGACATTCCAAACAGCATGAACAACGTGATGCACGCGATCATCAAAGCGAAATAGATCTTGGCGATCGCCTTCATGATTTCGACGGCGCGCGGCAGCACTTTTTCAGAGCGATCTGAGCTTTCTGTTTGGAAAAGCTGCAGGCCGCCAATTCTGAGATACGGCAGGATCATGATGGCCATCAGGACGATGCCCAAACCTCCGATCCCCTGAAGCAGCGCACGCCAGAGCAGAATTCCACTCGGCAATTTATTGAGGCCGGTCAGTACGCTCGCACCAGTGGTTGTCAGACCGGACATAGATTCGAAGAATGCGTCCGTGTACGACAGGCCCAGCCCTGTGAACGGCAGGGCCGCAAATGCAGTTACGACCAGCCACGACAGCGTCGTCAGCAGAAATCCCTCGCGAACGCCTAGCCGGATGTTGCGATTGCCGTAGCCGGCAAAGGCACAAAGTCCGCCGACGAACAGCGTGAAAGCGGCAGAAGCGACGAAGGCACCCCACACACCCGGAGCATCGTTGAAAGCGACAAGCGCCGGCAGCAGCATGAGCACAGCCAGAACGCACAGCAGGCTGCCCAGTGTAAGCAAAATGGGGCGGATCTGGATCATGTCTCGTATTGGCCTGCGATATCCAAGAATCTGCCCCACGGCCGGACTGCTGGCCGCCATCCTACGCCAAGCCCTTGCCATAGCCATTGGAGGCCTGTTCCGTCAAAAACGGTAGCGCCATGCAGCGCAATATGGAGGTTAATGCTGAAACTTCAGTCAACAAGCAAACTCGTGTTGCTGCTGCGTCGCGGCGATCTGCGTCTAATTTGAAATCCTGAGAGGTTATAAATCGCCCTATCCAGCGGCCGATGCGAAGCCGTCTCCCACCCGCCTCCCAGCTGAGCTTCCCTCGGCGCGGTTAACCTGAGCACGACCGGGAACTGCACGAGGGTAAACCGCGTTCTAACCGCATCAGGACGCTCGGCTACTCATGTCTGAGGGTTCTAATCAACGTAACTAAGGCTAAAACCAGGAGGCATTCCATGGATTGGGATCGTGTTGCCGGCAATTGGAAGCAGATGCAGGGCAAGATCAAGGAGCAGTGGGGCAAATTGACCGACGATGACCTCACGCAGATCAATGGCCGCCGCGAGCAGCTCGAAGGCAAAATTCAGGAGCGCTACGGTTACACCAAGGATAAAGCGCGGGAGGAAATCGATAGCTGGTCAAACCGGCACTGAGTAATTCCCTTTCTCCCAATGCCGGCGGCCTCAACTAAGCGAGGCGCCGGCCCTTTGCGCGAGCGAAACCCTGATGAACTCGATAATATATCTGGTGGGCCTCATCGTCGTCGTGCTGGCCATTTTGAGCTTCCTCGGCTTACGGTGATTGCGCGGTCTCCTGCGCCCTCCCCCCAAGAGACGCCCCCCCAAAAACAAAATGGCGCAAAAAGATAATGGCACCGTTGGATGTCCAACGATGCCATCACAATCAGCCATAGCGAGTGACTTCAGCGCGTGCCGCCGACAGCAGCAGCAACTTCCGCAGCGAAGTCCTCTTCCTTCTTCTCGATGCCTTCACCGAGTGCGTAGCGCTTGAAACCGACGATCTTGACCGGCGCGCCAACCGACGCAGCGGCGTCCTTGACTGCCTGCTCAACGGTCGACTTACCATCCAGCACGAACACCTGCTGCAGCAGAACGACCTGCTGGAAGTATTCCTTGCGCAGACGGCCTTCGACCATCTTCTCGACGATCTCCTGCGGCTTGCCCGAAGCTGCGGCCTGCTCCAGGTAGATCGCGCGCTCGCGCTCGATCACCGACTTGTCGAGCTCTTCGACCGTCACGGACAACGGAGAAGCAGCCGCGATGTGCATGGCCACTTGGCGGCCGAACTCGGCGAGCTTCGCCTTGTCGCCAGTGCTCTCCAGCGAGACGAGAACGCCCATCTTGCCGAGGCCGTCGCCAACGCGGTTATGAACGTAATCAATGACCACGCCGTCGGCGGATGCGGTGAGAGCATCCGTGCGGCGCACGCTCATGTTCTCGCCGATCGTCGCCACCATCTCCTTGACGTGCGCCTCGACGTTATTCGAGGTGCCCGGGAACGGCAGCGCCAACAGCTTCGCCAGATCGCCTTCAGCCTTCAGCGACAGCTTGGTGATCTCGCGAACCATGTCCTGGAACTGGCTGTTGCGGGCCACGAAGTCGGTCTCGGAATTGACCTCGACAAGCGTGCCGATGCCACCTTCAACCATCGCGCCGATCAGACCTTCCGCAGCAACGCGGCCGGACTTCTTGGCAGCCTTGGACAGGCCCTTCTTGCGCAGCCAATCGACCGACGCTTCGATATCGCCGTTGTTTTCGACCAGAGCCTGCTTGCAGTCCATCATGCCCGCGCCAGTCTTGTCGCGAAGCTCTTTCACCATCGATGCGGAGATCGTCGTCATCAGCACCCTCTCGGGTTGGCCAGCACGCTTTCAGCGCGTACCGGCGGGATTGGAAAAACAGCAGGCTCGGACGATCGCGATCGCCGAGTCTGCCGAACAAGGGCGATTTACGCCCGATTAGACTGCAGTAGCCTCGACAAATTTCTTTGCCTGGCCGACCCAGTCGTCCTTTGCAATCTGGCCCTTGAGCCTGAGCTTCCTGTCGAGGCCGCTCATGCTGCCAGCGTCGAGATCCGCGATCTGCCAGTAATGGAAAACGCCGGCGTCGTTGAGACGTTGCTCGAGCTTGGGTGTAATTCCCGTGATCCGCTTCAGATCATCGGCTTCGCCGCGGGCCGCTTCGATGCCCGTGAACGTGCCCAGCTCTTCTGCGGGTGGCGCCTCGGATGCACCGAGATCGACGCCAGCTGCAGCCTGACCACGCTCGATGCCGTCGATGGCAGCGCGTGCGACGAGGTCGCAATACAGCGTAATGGCGCGGCCGGCATCGTCATTGCCCGGGATCGGGAAATCGATGTTGTCCGGATCGCAGTTGGTATCGACCACCGCGACAATCGGAATGCCAAGCTTCTTGGCTTCCTGGATCGCGATCTGCTCCTTATTGGTGTCGAGCACGAACAGCAGATCAGGCGTACCGCCCATCTCCTTGATGCCGCCGAGCGCCTGGTTCAGCTTCTCACGCTCGCGCGTAAGGTTCAGGATTTCTTTCTTCGTGCGGCCCTGCGGATCGGCCAGAATCTCGTCCAGCTGGCGCAGGCGACGGATCGACTGGGAGATGGTCTTCCAGTTCGTCAACGTGCCACCGAACCAGCGGTGGTTAATAAAGTATTGCGCGCTGCGCTTGGCCGCTTCGGCGATGGCGTCGGACGCCTGCCGCTTGGTGCCGACGAACAGGACGCGGCCGCCCGAAGCGACGGTGTCGGAAATCTTCACCAGGGCCTGGTGCAGCAACGGGGTTGTCTGCGTCAGGTCGATGACGTGAATCTTATTGCGAACGCCGTAGATATACGGCGCCATCTTGGGATTCCAGCGGTGTGCCTGATGGCCGAAGTGAACGCCAGCTTCAAGAAGCTGACGCATGTTATATGCGGGCAGCATGCGATCTCTTTCTTTTCCGGTTGAACCTCCGTGGATCGTGAAGGCTACTGCCTGGTTGAAGCAGCAACGCCCACCGGAGCGCGTCAATGGGGTTGTCGGCCCAGCTCAGCGCAATGATCCACGTGTGGAATGCGCCGGATGTAGACACTATCCGCGAAAATTGCAAGCGCAGCGCGTCCATGGCAGGAACGCTTGGCTGCCCATTCGGTTGTTAGTCTCGATATGACCAATAATACCGCTCCCTCCGACGATCAGGACCTCCCCCCGGAAACGGACCCGCAACGTTCCGTCTTCCGATCCCTTGCGATTGGACTGACCCTCCTTGGGGCAATAGCACTTCGCGGAGCAGTTGCATCACCACCCTCGTCCGCTCACCTCGCCGCACCGGATAGCGGAGCCGCACCGAAAGGGCCGCCCGCTCCCCCGGGAGCGGTGGCCCCGCCCACCAGCTTCCTCTGGCGGATCTACCTGGCCGCAGAACGCCATCGTGTGATGCTGATGGCCGCCGGTGTGACATTCTACGCGTTGCTGGCTTTGTTCCCGGCCATCGGTGCTCTGGTCACCCTGTTCGGACTGTTTGCCGATCCAGAGATAATCAAACAGCAGCTGAGCAGCGGCCAGGACGTGCTTCCAGAAGGTGCCATCGAAATCATCGGCGATCAGATCAGCCGCATTCAGGCCAGCGGCGGCGGAGCTCTCGGGTTCGCGTTTTTCATCAATCTTGCCATCTCTCTGTGGAGCGCAAACGCTGGGATCAAGGGTCTCTTCGATGCCCTTAATGCGGTGCACGGCACAGCAGAGAAGCGCAGTTTCCTTGCCTACAATCTTCAGGCCCTCGCATTCACTCTCGGCACAATCGTGTTCGTGATGCTCGCAGTCGGCGCGATCATCGTACTGCCAGCGATCTTCGCGTTTCTCGGCCTGCAGGATCATGCCGGCTCGACAATCTCGCTTTTGCGCTGGCCGCTGCTCCTCGTCTGTACTCTGCTGTTTCTGTCGCTGCTCTACCGCTTTGGCCCGACGCCGGATCACCCGCATTGGCGCCTGATTTCCTGGGGCACCATCACGGCCACCGTGGTGTGGCTCGCTGCGTCGATGCTCTTCTCCTGGTATGTCGGCAACTTCAACACATTCAATAGAACATACGGATCGCTCGGCGCGGTGATCGGCTTCATGTTCTGGATCTGGATCTCAGTGATGATCGTCCTGTTGGGCGCCGAGATCGATGCAGAGCTCAACGGCGAACGCCAACGCGCGATCACCTCGCGCTGAGCCCATCCTGCCCTCACGGCTTTATAGCTGATGTGTCTCCTTGCCCTGCGACCGTGCTAGGGTGAGGCGATTCACGGATTGCAAAGTTCCAAGGCGAAGCACATGGAGCCCGGCAAAATCGCCGAAGACGTCACGACACTCGCAACCGCGCTGACGGCCTGGGCGGCGGCAGCCCTCCCGAACGTCATTGTAGCCCTGCTGCTCCTGATCGCCGGCTGGGCACTCGCCGGTTGGGCGGAACGTGGCGCGGGACGACTTCTCGACCGCGCGGGTATCGAACCGACGTTGCGCAGTGTCGTTACCAGCTTGGTTCGTTACACGCTGCTCGTGATCGTCATTGTTGCCGTGCTCGGGCAGCTCGGCGTTCAGACAACGAGCGTGATTGCCGCACTCGGCGCAATCGGCCTCGCCATCGGCCTGGCACTGCAGGGCACCTTGGCCAACATTGCTGCGGGCATCATGCTGCTCTGGCTGCGTCCGTTTCGGGTGGGAGATTTTATCGAGGCGGGAAACATCTCTGGCACAGTGAAAGACGTCGGCCTCTTCGCCTCGCGGCTGGATTCATGGGATGGCGTCTATCAGTTCGTGCCGAACTCCCAGCTCTGGAACACGCGGGTGATGAACTACTCGCGACTGGACCGCCGGTTGCTCGGACTGAAATTCGGGATCAGCTATTCTGATGATATGGCCCACGGTCGCGAGGTTCTGCTCGCTTTGGCCGCCACCGACGAACGGATCATCAACGATCCGCCGCCGGAATGCTTTGTCGATGAACTGGGCGATAACGCCGTCATTCTTGAATTGCGTGCGTGGACCGATAACGCGAACTATGCAGCCGTCCGCC
>JAEYYQ010000657.1 GCA_023428365.1 Pseudomonadota bacterium
GCGCTGAATTTACTTGCTATTTCGGCTGTTAATGAGGAAAGTTGTGAACTGACAATGGGTTGCCAATAACCGGGACATCTGACTTTTAATCAGAGGGTCGTTGGTTCGAACCCAACCGGGCTCACCATAGAATTCAAGGGGTTGGTGGATTTCTCAAAACGCCACGCCCATGAAAACGCCCATGATATGGCGATTTCTCGCGCCCTAAGCGCCGCTGTTGCCGGACTCTGCGGGCTGGTTGTCCTATTGGCGCTGGCAGTCGGACCCATCACCGTTGTCGACGGAGATACTGTCGACCGTGGCGTCCTCCGATATCGACTGGTCGGTTTCGACGCTCCGGAGATTTGGCAAGCGCAGTGCCCGGAGGAACGAGCCAAAGGGCAACTAGTAGCCCGGCGTCCCACGGAGCTCGTCGAGAAGGGCGCTGCGACCATCATCCCCGTTCAGTGGAAACCTGATCGCTATCGGCGTGTTATGGCCCGGCTCGAAGTAGATGGCCTTGATGTCGGCAACATCCTGATTTCGGAAGGCCTGGCGCGGCCATATGATGGCCGAACCCGGCGCATTTCATGGTGCGCTGGCCCCTGACGTCACGTCACCAGAAGGTCCTCTTAGCTTCCCCGATTCCACGATGTGCATGATCTCAGGCTCCGGCGTGCGCATCACCCTTGCCTAGTATTGACGTCCGATTGGAACGTGATTGATGGCGCGATCATGCTTGCAACCGCGTAACCGCGGCCATGTCCCTTCGATCCTTCGATAATGTCACCTCGTATCGGCCGCGCACCGTCCGGAATCGGAGGCAGAGCGTCACGCCATCATATGTCGATCTGCACCACGATCTCGATTGCATCGTCGGCCTCGATGCCGAGATACCTCACCGTGCTCTCGATCTTGGAGTGCCCGAAGCAGGAGCTAGACAGCGCGGAGATTGCCCATTCGCCGGATGGTTTCGTCTGCTTCGCCCCGCCGCATGTATCCCGGAGGGCACCTAGTGGTCTCCTGTCATGGGTCGGACATGCGGTACGGTTGTGGCTCATCAACATCAAACCGGAATCCACGCGCCATGTCTCACACCATTGAACTGTTGCTGCGTCATCGGGCTGTTGCCGCCGTCGCGCGCGTCCTTCTTACTTTTCCATTCTGGGGAAGTGGACTGGCAAAGCTGATCGACTTTCAGGGCGGTGTCGCCGAAATGGCTCGCTTCGGCCTTGAGCCAGCTGTGGCGTTCAATATCGCGACAATCATCGTGCAGCTCGGTGGCTCGCTTCTCATCATTCAGAACCGTTACACATGGCTCGGGGCCGGTGCCCTTGGCATCTTCACCGCGCTCACCATCCCGATCGTTCACCACTTCCGGAGCATCACCGAGGAGCCGTTTCGCACCATCGCGTTCCACACGGCGGCAGAGCATATCGGAATAATCGGCGCGCTGATTGTCGTTTCGATCCTGGCTGCACACCGCAACGGCAAGCAGGGCTGAATGCGGCCAGCAGACCGTCTTTGGATGTCGGGCTAAAGGAAGTGGCAAGACCAGGGCGATCAGCTGCGGCTTGGCGCCGTGAGGAAATGCCCACGTGTATTATGGTCGACGACGTGTCGCGACCGAAGCGCTAAGGATTATCCTCGTCCCATTGCTGCGCGAGCGTGTGTCCAAGGTGCGCGACCGTGCCCAGGATCCCTGATCCGTCGGTCTTCTCCGTCGTCGCGATCGCACCCGCCTTAAAGAGTTCGATGGTACCCATGCGCTTGTCACCTAAGGAGAAATCAAAGGAATCCGTCATAACAACCTGAATGAGCACATGAGCCACACAAAGGCCGCGTGTCCGCATGACCGGAACATCGGCCCTGAGCAAAGGGAGCCGCGGTCCTTTGACAAATTGGATGTCAGTATCGAATTGCACGGCCTGGACAAGGCGACGCTCAATCGCCTCCCTGGTCAGCCCGCACTGTTTCGCGTCATCATCCAAGTCCCCGACTTCAACACGCATTTTGTTTACCCCGCGCAACTCGTTTTGCGCATAGGCGCAAGTGGTGGCACCCAGCACGAGCGCGACATAGGAAGCGATCGTCCTGCGCAGCATTTATTTTTCCTCGATCAAGCGGCGGCCGAAACGCAGATTATGTGAACGTTGTCGATCCGTTAACAGGCGTGCGCATCCGCAACATGGGCGCGGCCGAGTGTAATCTTCAGCCGGCAAATGAAACCTTTCTGCTATCGCTCAGTTTGCAAGTAATGGCGTAGTGACCCCTCCGCCTTCGCTCTGCGGATAGGGCCTCAGCAGTCGGCTGATATTGTGCTGCGTCCTTGGCATCAGCCGACGTACGGGAGCAAATCGCTCTCCGTTCCGCGCTAGCAACGCCGGAACACCATCATGATCAAAGAGAGAGTTTTTAAGGGCAAGTTGGCCCCGGAAACTATTGCGTCTTCAGCCCCCTCTGTACTGCTCGACGGCAAGCGTATTCTCATTCTAGAAAACGAACCTCTGATTGCAATGGACCTGGGTGACATCCTGGTTGATGCGGGGGCTTCCGTCGAGATAACCGCGAAGCCTGTGGAAGCGCTCATGGTTCTTGAGCACTGCACGCCAAGCGCAGCCATCCTAGACGTCAATCTTCAGGATGGCGCCTGCGAGGTTATCTGTCGTCGCCTCATAAGATCCCAAGTGCCATTCGCCTTCTACACTGGTTTCGACAGGCCCGACGCGTGGCCCGAAGCTTCAACGCTCATAAAACCCGCCACGCGCGATGATGTGATCGAGTGCGCGCGATGGCTCTGTGCATTGAGCACAAAATACAACTAAGCATGACAAGGCTGCCTTCCGAGGATGGGATATTGGTCGGATTCTTCCTCGGGGGACATGACGCGGTGAGCAGCACGCGGACTAGCCCTAGATTCGGTGCGTCGATTGTCTTAAAATTCTAACGATCTCCCGCGTTATCCGGTGTCAAAATTGCCAGCTCTTGGCTATGCGCTATTTGGCATTCCGGAATGCAACTCGTTCCCAATATCCGATTGAGCAGCGTGCTCATAATGACCTCGGGATGAATTGCCTTAGAGAACGCAGGGGCATCGCAATGGCGCGAGGCATGCACTGAGGCCAAGTCGAACGTATCGAAAAGGAAAGGTATGTTTCCCGCGCGCAAGGCATCGGCTATGACCAAGCTGTTTTCGGTTCCAAGTCTGTAGCCGAGGATAGCCGCACAAATTTTCCTGGAGCATAAAAAGGTTCAACGCTTCCTTGGGATGGATGACTGGGCCGATGATCTTGAGACCCACCTCGTTCAGATGCTCGATCAGATCGAGAGCGAGGATAGGGTCATCTTCTGCGACCAACACGCTACAAGTAGACATCCGCCCGCGCCTTGACATCGACAAAGCGCGTAAAGGTGCACCAGCGAAATGGGAGTTCAAGCTAAATCTGGAACACGTTCAGGTATCACTTGTTGTGAGCTGCGGAGCGCGCGGCTGCTCTCCTTGTGACAATCGCGCCTCTACAGGCCGCCATTCATGATCAATCCCACAATATGGGCAGCGAGCGGTCATTGGCCTGTCTGGCAAACTGTTAAAGCTGGCTTCGTCTGTCTCGACCCCGAGGGTGTATTCAATGCCAGTCGTGGGACAACGCAGAACAATCGCTTTCACGGCGTCCTCTGATGCTAATATATCAGATGGATAGACCTTAGAATTTTAGCGTCGCTCTTACGACTGTGCTGCGTGCATACCTGAGACGCGCAGTGAGCGTCCGAGCGGATTAAAGAGGGCACTTCGGATGCGTGCTAAGGGGCGCTTCAACCACGTTCGACAATCGACGCGCGATCAGGCAACTCACGCTCGGCGTAAATGGGATCTGGCTCATTCAAAATAGCAACAGCACGAGCTTCGCCAGCATAAACCCTGCTATGGCGCCAGGAATCAACGCAGCGACAATCCTTATTATTCGATCTGCGTTGTCCGGCTCTTTCGACAGATGATCTTCGGGATTGTCGTCGGTACGTTTCGGGCCGTGCTCTGGGGCCTGATTCATCGGGGCCATAGGCGTGCGTGCTCCGCGTGGCGGCCCGACCATCGCACGACCTGTCTCGCTGCCCGACGCAGCTAACACCCGGCGCCATTGTTAGACCCGAGTCGCGTGGAATGGCAACAGCCCCTCCAGCTTGGAAACGGCCGCGATCATCGCTAATAACATCGTACTCACCGAGCCTGGCGGTTCACGGAAGGAACTTTCATGATGCGCGACTACCGAACGCTGCTGTTGGCGGCTGCCAGCGCCGCTACGCTGGTCAATCAACCGGCCCACGCGGCGTCCAGTTGCAAATTTGAGAACCCGAGCAAAGACGTCTCCGTACAGGGGACTGTTCGTTACGTCGACGCGGCCAACACCGTCGTTGCCTCTTCTGGATACCCCAGAGTTGTCGCCATCAATGACAGCAAGCGCGGCTGTATTGCACACGTGCAGGCAAAGCGTGTCGCCGGATGCGCAGCGGGGAAGACGGCGTCGGCTAACGGCGCCACGTTCGTTATCCCGTTCACGCCGGTTGTTCTGCTTGGCGCGGACAGCGTCGAGTGCCGCTAGCGAAGGCACCCTCAATCAATTGAGCGGCCTTATTCACCTACAGCCGTGCTCAAGCTGGTCCGGTCTGCGCTGCCCCTCTCCAATCTTGTCCGGGCACCGCGCAAACTCGACACGGAAATCGTCGTCGTGAACGGCTTGAGCAGTGGCCGGGGACGCCCCCTAGCGTCGTTTGTGGAACCAGATCAGCCGCTCATCAGGCGAGTCGCGGGCAATACAGCCGTGGGCGGCGCCAAAGCTCTCAACGGCGGAATGGGCTTTGCGATGAGGCAGGCCGGGTGGCCAGAGCTTGTTGATATCGTCGTAATGGACGGGGAGATAGTGACCGGGAGCCAGAGTTTCGATCTGATCTTTTAGCGTTGGCTTCGAAAGCATCGTTCCTTTCACCCTTGTTGAGAGATTTGTTGTATTGCGCGGCAGGAAACGCATCAGCGGCGATTTGGTTCACAGCTCCTCAACATCCAACTGTAAATTGCCGTCAGCGCGAATCTGGACTTGGCTCTAGTGCATGTTACTTCGCATCGCCGCGCCGACACGTAGCTCACGCGCGACGTGCGCAAGGTCGTCTTCAACAAGGGAGCATATTTCTCGCGCAGCCTCTCGAACTCCTTCTGAACAGTCTCGAGCTCGTCATCAAGACAGCTCTCGCGTTCGGTTTTTTTGCGGTGATCATGTGCGAAATCCTGGTCCAGAGTTTGCAGACTTTATTCGACTGGCACGGCATGGCAGAGCCGCTTTGCACAGGAAAGGATCTGATCGTAGCTGGCAGGTTTTTCGATCAGCGGTGCGAAAGGCCAATGTTCCGGTTTCGCACCGTAGCCGGTATAGAACGCAAACGGAATCATCGCCAATGACAGCCGCCGGCAGATAGATTCAGAACTTTCCCCCCTGAGGTCTACATCGACAATTGCCGCATGGGGACCTCGGTTCGTTATGGCAGCCACCGCTTCTACTGCGCACGATGCGAGAATTACGGACGCACCCCGTTCGTCCAATAATGTGGCCAAGTCCCACGCTATGATGGCATCGTCTTCGACCACTAAGATCTGTTTCCCTTCGAAGTCACGCATACCACCTCCTACACGCCCACTGAAGAAGGTAAGAGACGGCAAACTCAATGCAAACCAAATGTCAGTACTAAATCAGACAATTACTACTGCGGATTATAAGCACCATTGGATAATTCGATTAGTCCATTTCGATCCATTACGGTGACGATCCCTCTTCGAGTGGACACCCAGCCGCCGCGCTCGAGTTCCTGAAGGGCGAGGGTCACTCCCGGCCTCGCCGTGCCAAGCATCACACCAAGGAACTCGTGGGTCAGCTGCAGGTTAGGTGAATCAAGGCGATCCTGCGCCATGAGAAGCCATCTCGCGAGCCGCTCCTCAAGCTTGTGGCGATTGTTGGCGATTGCGGTTTCAGTGACCTGTCGCAGAAATGAATGCACATAATCGAGCATTGCGCAGTGCAATGAGAAGCTGCTCTCGATCGCAAAGCGCACATGTCTAACATCGATACGATGCGCTGCTCCGACAGCTTGCACAAACGTGTCATGGGTCGGGCGCGCATCGCTGCCGAGAACAACAGCAAGTCCGGTGAAACCTTCCTTTCCTATAATTCCGACTTCCGCGGCACGATCACCGCCTGAGACGACAGAGGCAATTCCACTTTCAAGGAAATGGATGAATTCAGTGGGTCGATTACGCCGCTCGATGCACATCCGCAGCGGCAGCTCGACCGGAACCAAGTTTGGCGCCAACCGCTCGTAATCTGCCGGCGAGAGCGCTGCCAAGATCCTATTTGCGGGCACAGCGAAAACCGCCTTCTGGCGCAGCAAGCGCCGAAAGCCAAAGAGACACGAAGAAAGTGGGTCGCTCAGCTCGCCGACGGGCATACCATGAGGCGCAGCGAAAAATTGCCGGCCGACTGTTGGGTGCTTTACCGCTCTGCGAAGGCGGAAAGCCGCTGCGACGGTTAACACCAACCGCATGAGGAGGAGAAAGGTTCCACCACCTGAGAGATTGAGATAATCGCGTAGCGCGTCGCAGTTGAAACATGATGCAGCACAGCCAGATGCGTCATTGTTCTATGTCTGGCTCCAAAGCTTCCAGCAGCGACACAAGTTCGGCGATCTTTCCGGAAGGAAGGGGGCGGCCCTCGTTGATCAGTGCCTCATCCGCGCTCACCCAAGCCCGTGCTTCGGCCAGTTCTTCCGGCGATGCGCCAGTCCGGTTGATCTCGGCGATCAGCACCTCGTCAACGGGCCCAGAATGGCCGTGATGTCTTCCTTGCGCATTGCGGCAACTCCGGTGTGGTTGGCTGTCTCGGAGGTGGGGAATTTGCCTAGCGGAATAAAGGGGGAGATTTGTATTCGTAACGACTCAACCCTCGGCAAAAAAAGGCCCCGCTCAGCTCCGCAGCTCGCGGGGAAAGTTTGATACGGTGCGCAACGAACGAGCGCGCCTTTTAGCTACGGGCACCAGGTTGTTTGCCTTCAAAAGGGTGCCTGCTGCTCGCGGAAGATACGGAAACCGGCCCCGATTGCATGCGATCACGTAATTTCCACACCGTGTGCTCGGCTTCCCGTTTGCGCGTCTCAATGCCCTGCAGCCGATGAGGGGTATGCGCGCATAGGTAGGGCACTTTCTGCGCCCTGAGCTCTTCACACAAGTCAAACACTTCGTTGTGCAGTCCCTGATCCATGATGACGCCGTCGACCGTCGTGCGGCTCACCAGGTCGAAGGCATTTAAAATGGTTGCCGTCGAGT
>JAEYYQ010000071.1 GCA_023428365.1 Pseudomonadota bacterium
GTGGAAGGCGGCAGCCTGGCGCTTCATCTGATCGAGCGACAAATCGGGCTTCAGCTCGATATAGGCAGCAACGCGAGTCGAAATATCGGGCACGATGCCGGTGAACTGCGAAATCGCTTGTGCGAAGTGCTCTTTGGTTTGCGTTACGTCCTTTTGTGCTTTCGCATAAGCCCAGATAAAGCGCCGCAACGCTTCACGCTTATTCTGCACGGCATTCGTCGTCGCCATAATGATCCCGAGATCGGCACCAACCGCCTTCGACTTCGAGTAGTCGAGTTCCTTGTTGAAGTCACCCAGGCCTTCCATCACGGCCTGCGACTCGAATGGTTCCCAGATGACGGCGACGTCGATATCGCCACGGCGCAACGCGATATGGAAGCTGGTGCCACCGCCCTGGATATTGACTGGAGTGAGCGAGTTATAGGGAACGCCAACTTCTTCCAGCATCGCAGCGAACTGGAACCACACCGTCGAGCCCGGTGCAATACCAACCCGTTTGCCGCTGAGATCGCTCCACTTCTCGACCTTCACACCTTTGCGGATGACCATATACTTCGGCTGTGTTCCCACGCCGAGAAGTGCAACCATGCTCGTCTGGCCCTGGCTTAGCACGATCGGCAGATCGGGCGGACCAACAGTGGCGATGTCGAGCGAGCCGCTGGCCAGCGCAGTTCTGGCGTCGGCGTAGCGGACGAATTCGGCCGTCTCCATTTCGACGTTCATGGATTTCAAATCAGGACCCATGAAGAAAACCGGCGCCAAGTGAGCCACCTTCGCCAAGCCTACGGTCAGTTTCGCCGGCTGGGGCAGTGGCGATGGTTTTGGGCCAAGGGTGACGTCGGCGGAAGCGGTGTGCCATGGCAGAACGGCTGCCGCGGCAGTCCCGATCATCAAGTGCCGCCTCGAGATTTCAAGCATGGCGTTCTCCCCAATTTCTGTAAGGTTTTTGCTTGCGCGCAGTGCTTCTTATCGACGTCGAGGAATTGTCCGCTGCTGTCGGGGCGCAATCAAGCACCCCGAATTAAAATGTACTGACATTATGACTGACATTCAGATAGCGTCAAGAAGTGTCAGCTTGTCAGGCGTCGCACGATTTTCGTTTCGTAGGTGAATCGCTCTGCCGGCCGAATGCTGCTGCTGATCTGGAATGGCGACGTTTCGCTGCCATAATACCAGCGTCGAAAACGTAGCGCGGGGGATCCTGACGCAACTCGCAATAATCTGGCGATGCTTGGATCGACGATCACCGCGCCGACCTCCTGGTGGATCTCGGTGATCTGCTCGCCGTACTGTTGCTGCACGAGCTCGGCAACGAGACCCGCGTGGCTGGAAATGCGGTCCCGAACCCCGGCGAAGGCCGCAGCGATGTGCAGTTCCACCCAATAGTAGGGCAGGTCGCGTTCGGCATCGGCGTCGACGACGATGCCGCGCACGCGCAGGAAGCTTTGGCCTGGATTGCATTTGAGCTGCTGGGCCAATTCGCCGTGTGCAACGATATCATCCATTTCATGCGGGATTACGCGGATCTTGGTCCCGTCGCTTATCAGCTCCTCGACCGAACTTCCCGATTGGGTGTATTGCCCGATTGGCTGGGAAGATTCGACGCGCGTTCCCACGCCGGCGCGGCGGGATACGAAGCCGTCGACCTGGAGCTGTCGTATCGCTTCGCGCACTGTCGCCCGGCTGACATTGAAAAGCGCGCTGATTTCAAGCTCGGTCGGCAAAAGGCTGCCAAGCGGATACCGGCCAGCTTCGATTTCTTCCCGCAATCGCATTGCGAGCAGCTGATAGCGGGGGCGGCCTCCGTCAGTACGCATCAGGTCTTCCTTCGATCGCGATAAATACCCGATGGATTGTCTGTCAGCAGAAATTATGTCCGAACAATATGACATGCTTGCTCTGGGATCAAATTTCGTCGAATGTCGCAAGGTCTTTTTATTGCAAGGGCGCACAGCGGCAGTCTGCCCGGCGCATGCCGAACGTCGCGTCTCCGCCGGACGAGGAGAATGTCACCATGACAGTCGTGATCGGCGTGGACACGGGTGGCACCTTCACGGATCTGGTGGCTGCGGACACAACGACGGGCCGCCTGACTATTCTCAAAGTTCCCTCGACGCCGGTTGATCCTTCGCGTGCGGTGCTCGACGGAGTGACCTCCGTTCTTCCGCGTGCGGAGGCCGGTCCGAAGGATGTCCGCCTCATCGCGCACGGGACGACCGTTGCGACCAATGCGATCCTCGAAAACAAGGGAACACGCGCCGCCCTGCTGGTCACCCGTGGCTTTCGTTACGTGCTCGATAATGGCCGGCAGGATGTGCCGCGCGGCGTGAATCTCTATCGCTGGAAAAAGCCCGAGCGGCCGATCACGCCAGATCTCATCTTTGAGGTGCGTGAGCGGATGGCGCCAGACGGAACGGTGCTTGAGCCGCTGAACGAGGACGACGTGAGTGCTGCCGCCGCGCGCATCCGCGCCGCGGGTGTCGCCTCCGTGGCGGTCTGCACGCTGCATAGTTATGCGAACCCTGCGCATGAACAGCGCATCGGCGAGCTTCTTGCCACCGAGCTTCCTGGTGTATTCCTCACGTTGTCGTCCGACGTTCTGCCGGCATTCCGCGAGTACGAGCGAACCATGCTGACGGCGATGAATGCCGCGGTCATGCCGCTCATGTCTGGCTACGTCTTGCGCATCAGCGATGGGCTGAAAGCACGCGATATCAATGCGCCTTTCACGATCATGAAATCCAACGGTGGGGTCTCCGGCGCAGCGACCATCGCGACCCAGCCCGTCTATACCGCTCTGTCGGGTCTTGCGGCCGGTGTCCAGGGCGCATGCATGGTCGGCAAGGCAGCGGGTTATCCCAACCTCATCTCCCTCGACATCGGCGGGACGAGCACGGACGTTGCCATCTGCCCGCAGGGCGAGCCTGTGCTCGTTCCGGAAACGGAGATCGGCACTTTGCCGCTCAAGATCCAGAGCGTGGACGTCCGAACCATCGGTGCGGGAGGCGGCAGCATCGCAACAGTCCTGCCCAACGGCAGTCTGTTGGTGGGGCCGGAAAGCGCAGGCGCAGATCCAGGACCGGTGTGTTATGGCCGTGGCGGCACAAGGCCGACTATTACCGACGCGCAGGTTGTGCTTGGGCGCCTGCCGGAAAACCTTGCCGGCGGTACGCTCATGCTCGATCGAAGGCTGGCGAGCGAGGCCATCGCATTAAACGTCGCCGCCCCGCTGTCTCTGACTCTCGAACAGGCGGCCAACGGCATGATCGAGATCCTCACACACAACATTGCCGGTGCGGTGCGGGCTGTTTCCATCGAGCGTGGGCATGATGCCTCACGCTATGCGCTCATTGCGCTGGGAGGGGCGGGGCCAT
>JAEYYQ010000123.1 GCA_023428365.1 Pseudomonadota bacterium
TGCTGCAGATTGATGGCGAGGTCGGAGAAAACCATTCCGGCGTGCTGATCGCGTTGAATGGTGACAGCGATCCATACGCCATTGCGATGAACTTTCAGACCGATCAGCCCGGACCGCTGACAACGATCTATCAAAATAACGATACGGGTGGAAATCCGATCGCGCATGCGCGAGCGGTCTATCGCATCCTGCCAGGTGGCGGTGGCGACGCTTACAGCAGATTTGAAAAACCTGGCACCGCCGAATGGTCGATCGGTTATCGCAATAGCAGCGATAACTCCTTCCGGATCACGCGCAATCACGATCTCGGCGGCAACACGAAAGTGGAGTTGTTCGAAAATCGCGTCGATCTGTTGGAGCACGTGCGCGTCGGCAGCATTTCCGGAAAGACGCACAATTGGGACACGGTTTGGTTTGGCGGCGGCAATGCCGATGGTACGGATTCGACAGTGGCCGTCGGCGGTCCACTCGGGCCGCACTACGGGATTGCGGTGAGAGCCGATGCGGACATCGCCTGGTCGGCATCGTCCGGTGAGGCCAAGGGCGCGCGTGATCTTGCACTCTGGCGCGATGCCGCCGGCCGCCTGGCGCTGCGCAACGGAACGACGTCTCAGGCTTTGCGCATCTATGAGACATTCACCGATGCTGGCAACTACGAGCGGGCGGCGCTTTCGTGCGATGGCGACACGGCGACCCTCGCGGCGGAAACGGCAGGAACCGGTGCGGGCAACATGGACGTTGCACTGGTGCCTGCGGGTGATGGTCGCGTGAAATTCGGTGCTCATTCGACGCTCGGTAGCGAGACCGTGACCGGCTACATCGAAATCAAGGATAGCAGTGGAACGATCCGCAAGCTGGCGGTTCTGTCGTAGGTGCTGTGTCATGAGCGGATGACATCGAGGATGGCTTTCGCACGCGTGTCGTAACTGTAAGCAGGGACGGCGCGCTGATAGGCCTGTTCAATCATGGCCGCGCGTAGATCGGGCCGCTCAAGATAATATTCGGCTTTTTTAGCTAATTCGTCAGGAGTCGAGAAAACATCTATTTCATTGCCCGGCGTGAAAAACTCGCGAACCTCGGGATTATCGATATGCAGCATGAAGCCGCGACACGCCGGAATTTCGAAGGTTCGGGTTGAGACGTTGTCTTGCCAGTCGCCAACCAGTCCAAAATGGACGGCGACGTTGATGCGTGCGGTTTGTATGGCTCCGCTATAACCGCAACCGTAATACGCGCCGGACGCGAGGGATGGCTCAAGTGCGGTGCCGATCGTTGCCCGTTTCCACCCGGGACCGATCACACGTATCCGCGCGTCGGGTAGCTGCTGACGCAACTTCGACATCCATCGGAGTTTGGACGGTGAGCACGTGCCGATGTGCTGCAGGTCGACCTCATAGTCGTCTTCGGTCATAGAAGTGCGCACTGGCATATGCACATCGCTGGCGTAGCCGTGCGGAACATACGAGATCTTCTCCCTGCCGAAACGCTGCGTCAGAAAATCGACATGGAATGACTTGCTCGTAATGATCCGGTCAAAGCGCCCGAGTGTTTCGATATCAACGTCGGGATAATCAAAATGGAAGTCCGGATAGAAAAGAGCAGTGCAGACCCCGGTTGTCGATATGCTCCGTAAGATGTCTGGCGTAATTTCTGTCCCTTTGATTGAAAGGAATACATCAGGACACAGTGTTTCACAGGCATTCACGATTGCAGATCGGAAAGCCCGGTTCGCGAGCGGCGATACGGCTCGGCGAATGGCCCGCTCGGAAAACTTCGAGCCGAGATTGGGATGGAAGGTCTGGATGTCGATTTCCTGCACGACCCAACCACAGCGACGAAAGCCATTAGCGAGGCCGAGACCGGTCGAGCCCCGCCAGAATTCTCCGGCGATCACCATGACTGGTTTGCGGTTTGTGTGGGGAGATCGCGTCATTCGGCTGCGACTGGATTGTGCGCCGCGACCGGAACGGCGGCGGCGGGGCGATCATAAAGCACGGTCTCAAACATACGTCTCGCGGCGCCGGAAGCATCCGTGCCGACAACGTAACGCTCCGCAAGGGCACGGGCGCCGGCCCTAAGAGCGGCACGTTTCGGTGCGGTCATTGCCGCCAGAGTTTCTATCGCTAAAACGAATGCCCGTGGCTCACAGAGTGGCAGATTCCATCCGGCCGACTGGCCTGCAAGGTTTTGCCAGGGCGTGCGATCGCTGATCAGCACCGGCACGCCGGACGACAGCGCTTCAAAAATGGCATGCCCGAAATTTTCACCCAGGGTCGGCAGGAAGAACAGCTCGGCGCCCGCTATCCGATCCGGGACGAGATCGTTTGCGATTTCTCCGCAGTGAGTGACTTGAATGTGCCTGGGGAGAGAAGAAATACTGTGCCGAATCTCTGACCAGTAAGCTGGGTCGACAATTGGTCCGATAATCTCGAATGTTACCGGCGTGCGAACTTGGCGAAGGACATTGATTGCGAAATGCAGGTTTTTCATCCGCGCCACGCGCCCGACGAACACCAATCGCATTGTCCCATCGGAAAGCTTGGTCCGCGGTGCATTCGGTGAAACGAGGCGGCATAGGTTAGGTGAGTTCAGAATGCCTTTCGAACCGAGGTCCTGCGCATCGATGTCGTCAGCTTCGCGGGCGCTCGTGGCATGTATCCATATAGACCGTAGGAGCTTGGAATGGCGGGAAAGTGCGATATACGCGCGTTTGCGCCCCGCTTTCAGACGAAGGGCGCCTGCTCCCATCTCGCCGTGGACCGATAGAATTGTGGGCTTCCGAGGGATGCGGCCAAGCCGCCGCAAGGTAAGGGCGGGAATCGTGAATTCACGGTCAAAGAAGCCATTCAGTGCAAGAACGTCATAGTCGCTCGTGCGCAGGAGGTCTGACAAACCCTCGGCGCCGCGCCACGAAATCCTGCAATGCTGAATTTGAGCTAAGTCGCGCTCATTCCATACCCCGCCTTGTGCCAAGGGGAGCGACGCTCCCGGCGGTCGATCGCGCGCAACGATCTTGAAGGTATAGTCATCGGCCAACTCCGACAGCATATGCCTGAGATTTTGATTGGGACCTGTCGCCTCGTGGCCGGGCCAGTATCCACCCATCAGCACAAGGATCGTAGGTTTGGATCGGCTCATGGCAGCTCGATCCCGTGGCGTTGCTTGAGATGGACACGGAAGCTTTCGATGCCATGCGCGCGGATATGCGTACGTGCCTCGGCGATCTTGGTGTCAATCAGCAGGTGATACCAAAACCCCTGCAGGCCGTGCCAGACGAGTCCGTCGCCGCCATCGAGAAATCCCAGTCGGAGAAAATAGCGATAAAGAAAATATAGGATGCTACGCAGGTAAAGCGGGCACCGTCTGAAAACTGTGTGCTGGAGAAAGTGCTTCCAGCGGCGATCCGGAACAGCGGCAATGCTGCGGCCTGAATCGGTACTGTAATCCATGGCGATAAAGTCTGCCATCTTGCGAGTGGCGTAGCGGTTGTGTTTCTCCGTCCAGGCAGTGATGTCCTTGAGATTGTGATCGCAGAAATCGTACAAGAACGTGACGCTACGGCCCCGCTTCAGAATCGTGTGCTCGTCCATCCAGGTTGATGGAACGTCGGCTGCTCCCACTCGCCACAACCTGAGCAGGATGGTTGGATAGTAGCCGCCAAATCGGATCCATCGGTCGCGGAAAATTAGCTTCCGTTTTAAATTTACTCCCGTTACGTCGCTGAAAAGATCGGGCAGTTTCGTGC
>JAEYYQ010000127.1 GCA_023428365.1 Pseudomonadota bacterium
ACTGACGCTGTCGTCTTTGTTTTCGCTGCGGGGGCTTTGGTAGCTTTCGGCTGCGCCGGGGCCGCTTTGGGCGCTGGCGGAGGGGATGTTTGCGCGGTGGCCTGAGCGGCAAACAGGCCGACGACGAGACTGGTGAGAGCAACACAGAGTGATCTGCGGATAGTGTTCATGACGTTCCTCGCCTGTGATCCCATGAGGCACGGACCTCACGGGGCCGGCGAGTATTGATCCTCTCTGATCGCCCAATCAAGAGCCTGTTCGAGCCTGTCATCACCCCAAAAGATCTCCCCTTTGACGGTGAATGTCGGCGCACCGAAGATCCCGAGCCGTGCCGCCTCTGCTGTCTGATCTTTGAGTTTTTGCTTCAGCTGCGGCGTTTCCGTCCGCGATAGGATCACTGCGGCATCCAGCTCGAGGTCACCCAGAATGCGACGGAGAACCTGATCGTCATCGATGTCCGCACCTTGCTCGAACTGGGCAGCGAACATGGCGCGCGTGAACGGAGCGATCCAACCCTCCTCGGCTCCAACCAGCGCGATACGGGCGGCCTTGAGACTGTTGGCCGGGAAGATGGCAGGCAGGCGGAAGCCAAGGCCCCGGCTCGCGGCAACGCGCTCGATATCACGGACCATGTACCGGCCTTTGGCCGGGTAGAGATTGAACGGCGACGACGTCCAGCCCTGTTCCTTGAAGATCGGGCCGAGCAGAAAGGGCCGCCAGGTGACTTCGACGCCCGCATCCTTCGCCAGCGCATCGATGCGCAGGGCGGAAAGGAACGAATAGGACGAGGCGGGATCGTACCAGAAATCGATGCGTGCCATGCGTTAACCCCCGGGACAACGTACCGTCTTCAACGCTTCACAGCGGCTCTTGGACGTAGGCAGCCTGGAGCCTATAGTGCGCCGCAAATTCAGTTTGTGGAACGTCTGACAACAAGGTCTGGTGATGGCTGCAAAGTCCGGTGGAGACAAGGTCTCCAAGGTCGTCCTCGCATACTCGGGTGGTCTCGATACGTCGATCATCCTGAAGTGGCTTCAGGAAACCTACAACTGCGAGGTGGTGACGTTCACCGCCGATCTGGGACAGGGCGAGGAGTTGGAGCCCGCACGGCGCAAGGCCGAGCTGATGGGCATCAAGCCCGAAAACATCTTCATCGACGACCTGCGCGAAGAGTTCGTCCGCGATTTCGTGTTCCCGATGTTCCGCGCCAACGCGGTGTACGAGGGCGTCTACCTCCTGGGCACCTCCATCGCACGACCGCTGATCGCCAAGCGCCAGATCGAGATCGCACGCAAGACCGGTGCGGACGCCGTTTGCCATGGCGCCACCGGAAAAGGCAACGATCAGGTGCGCTTCGAACTCGGTTACTATGCGCTGGAGCCGGGCATCCGCATCATTGCGCCGTGGCGCGAGTGGTCGTTCAAGGGCCGCGAGGAACTGCTTGAGTTCGCGCGGGCGCACCAGATCCCGATTGCTAAGGACAAGGAAGGCGAGGCTCCGTTCTCGGTGGACGCCAACCTGCTGCATTCGTCGTCCGAAGGCAAAGTGCTGGAAGATCCCGGCGTCGAGCCGCCACCGATCGTCTATCAGCGCACCATCAGCCCCGAGGAAGCCCCTGACAAGCCGACCATCATCACCATCGGCTTCCAGCGCGGTGACGCGGTCAGCATCAATGGCAAGAAACTGTCACCGGCTGAGCTGCTGACGCAATTGAATACGCTGGGTCGCGACAACGGCATCGGCCGCCTTGATCTGGTCGAGAACCGGTTCGTCGGCATGAAGTCGCGCGGCGTGTACGAGACGCCAGGCGGCACCATCCTGCTTGCCGCGCATCGCGCCATGGAGTCGATCACACTCGACCGTGGTGCCGCGCATCTGAAAGACGAGATCATGCCGCGCTATGCGGAGCTGATCTACAACGGCTTCTGGTTCAGCCCGGAGCGCGAGATGCTGCAGGCGCTGATCGACAAGAGCCAGGAGCATGTCGAAGGCGAAGTTCGTCTCAAGCTCTACAAGGGCAATGTCATCGTCATCGGCCGCACCAGCCCGGAGTCCCTGTACTCGTCGACGCTCGTCACCTTCGAAGACGACCGCGGCGCGTACGACCAGACGGATGCGGAGGGCTTCATTCGCCTCAACGCACTCCGGCTGCGGACGTTGGGACAGCGCGACCGGAAATCGTAAGCGCGGGAGGCACATGCCCCTTCAGAATCGTGTGACGCCTGAGGGAGATATCATCGCGACGCCTGCGCGCGGGATGATGATGGGCAACCGCGGTGGTTGCCTGCACCGATCCGACAAGACGTTGACGGGACGCCGCTGGGTGTCCCGTCAGTGGATTTGCTGCGAGCTGGCGTTTAACGGCCGGCATCGCGAGGTGATGGCCGAGCGCCGCTACACGGAGCTGTTCTTCCTGGATGAAGCGACGGCGCTGGCCGCCGGGCATCGCCCGTGCTTCGAGTGCCGCCGCGCGGATGCAATCGCGTTCGCTTCGCTCTGGGCGAAGGCGGAAGGTGTCGAGGAACGCCCGAAAGCGGATCGGATGGATCGTGTCCTCCACTCCGAGCGTCTGATGCCGGATGGCGGGAAGCAAACCTTCCGTGCGGCGCTGGGTGATTTGCCATCCGGCTGCATGGTGAGGATCGCAGGTGAGCCTTATCTGCTCAATGACACTCGCCTGCATCTCTGGACTTCGGCGGGTTATCGTCGCGGCGAACCTGTTGCGCCTGCGCAAGCGGTCGACGTACTCACGCCGCCTGCAATTGTCGCGCTCCTGCAAATCGGCCTGAAGCCACGCCTTCATCCGTCGATCGCGTAATCCCCTACAGCCAGGGCGCGTTATGCGGCCGATGCCGCATCAGCCAGACGGCGGCACAGAGCACGATCCCCATCATCGGCAGCGCGGCAATATTCACCACTGTCCATCCGATATTGGCTTGCAGAATGCCCGAGGCCCCGGCGGCGACAGCCGTCGTGCCATAGACCGCGAAATCGTGACTGCCCTGCACCTTGGCACGTTCAACCGGGCTGTATGTGCTCGTCAGCAAGGTCGTGCCGCCGACGAATGTGAAATTCCAGCCGATCCCGACCAGCACATTGGCGAGGAAGAAGTTCCAGAACTCGATGCCGATCAGGTTGGTGATGGCGCAGAGGATCTGGATGATCGCTCCGCAGGCGATGATCGTCAGCACGCCGAAGCGCCGGATCAAACTGCCGGTGAAGAACGAGGGCAGAAACATTGCAATGACATGGCCTTGGATCACGGTCGCGCTGTCGCCGAACCCGAACCCGCAGGCGAGCATCGCCAGCGGCGTCGCGGACATCACCAGCGTCATGACGCCGTAGCCGAACATCGAGGACATCAGCGCGACGATATAGGCCGGCTGCCGGATGATTTCGCGCATCGGCCGTCCGCCTTCGGCCTTCTCTGCGCCGCTCAGCATCGGGATGTTGATGCCCTGTACGAGCACCATCACGACAAGCGAGAAGACCGACACCATCACATAGACGCCGGCGAACACGAGCGGATCGAGCCAGTGGACCGTCCATTTCGCGGTTTGCGGTCCAAGAAACCCGGCAAGAACGCCACCGAGCATTACCAGAGAAATCACCTTTGGGCGCAAGCCCGGCTCGGCTGCATCGGCGGCGGCGAATCGGAAGTACCAGGCGAAGGCAGCCGCCATGCCCTGTAACACGGAGCCCAGACACAGAAGAGCGAAGCTCTGAAAATAGATGGCGCCCAGCGAGACGAGGCCCGAGATCACGCCGCATAGGGCGCCGACCGTGAAGCCGCCGCGTCGGCCGATCTTGGCCATCAGCAACGATGCGGGCACCGTCGTGAGCATGACCGCGAAATGCACCAGCGAGATCGGCAGTGTCGATAGCGTTTTGTCGACGCCCAGAAGTGCGTGTCCGGCGAGCGGCGTCGTGGCGATGGCCATCGACTGCACCGACATGAAGAAGCCCTGCGCGAGGGCGAGAAGCCCCACATTGCGCGGGTTAGGAATGCCGAATATGGACATGCGACTGCGCTACGATGCCGGCTATGTGGGAACAAGGCGGCGGGATTGGCGAGATGGCTCTGCCGATGACTCGACAAGCCTGTCTCATATACAGTAGTCGCCGCCGCAGGGCATCGGCAAATACAGGGAGAGTGGGATGGACAAGAAGAAGTGGGAAATCGGGCTGGCGAAACGGAAG
The DNA here is from genome assembly GCA_023428365.1 of Pseudomonadota bacterium. Classification (GTDB taxonomy): domain Bacteria; phylum Pseudomonadota; class Alphaproteobacteria; order Rhizobiales; family Hyphomicrobiaceae; genus ZC4RG25. The sequence continues at coordinate 4,201 of JAEYYQ010000127.1, forward strand.
TCCGTCCTCGGCGATGAGTATGTCGAAAAAGCGCTGGCGAGTGCGGATGACTTCAACCGCCCGTTCCAGGATATACTGAATGAGTATTGCTGGGGAACGATCTGGGGCGATGAGCGGATTCCGGCGAAGACGCGATCGATGATCAACCTCGGTTTGATCGCAGGCGTTAATCGCATGGAGGAATGGGAACTGCATCTGCGTGGCGCGATCCGCAATGGTGTGACGCGCGATGAGATCCAATCCATTCTGCATCAGATCGCGGTTTATGCCGGGATGCCGGCGGGTGTCGAATGCTTCCGTATCGCGCGGCGGGTGTTCGCCGAACTTGATCAGAAGAAGGCCTGAGTTTCGATGGTGGACTTACGGTCAGGTGCGCCGCTCGTCAGCGCGCGCCTGTCGATACGCGCACCGGTGCGAAGCATCTTTGGGATGCTTTGCGCTGTGATGCTTTTGGAGACGTCGGCGGCAGCAGATCAGCGGTTGATCGCGGAAGGTGAGGATCTCGCGAGAACTCAGTGCGGCCAATGTCACGCCGTTGGACGGTCCGACGACAGCCCGCATCCGATTACGCCGCCATTCCGTGACCTGCATCAGGATTTTCCGATCCCCATGCTGGTCGATGCGCTCGCCACCGGTGTGGTTTCAGGTCACGACGAGATGCCGATGTTCGAGTTTACGGGCGAAGAGGCGCGCGCGCTCTTGGCGTACATCGATAGTCTGCATCCGGACAAGCCGTCCTACCTGCAGAACACCTCTACGGACGTGAAGCCGGCTGAAAAGAAATAGCCCCGGAGAAGCGTCTCGATCAGCCTCTCCGGGACTCGGCCCCGCTGCCCCCGAGCGGCAGATGCGCTCGGCAAAACTCAACGCTCGAATGGTTACTTGGTTCCTACTTTGGAGCGATTGAGATGATCTGAGGTCGATATGCAACAGAGCCGGAGATCAACGGCGTGACGATGCAAAAGTTGGCGGCGACTCAAGCTGCAGGTTGATTCCGGACGAAATCTTCCATCGCTGCCCGGACTTCTTTTGGGGGCAAGACGGATTGCCTCTGTTGCGTCTCGAAAAATACCATCGTGCATTCCGCGGTGCCAGCGCAGGCATCATCGCCCACCTTGAACACACCGTGATGGAGCAGGAATGATTTGCTGCCGATCCTTGCGATGCGTGTGCCGATCTCCACGTTACCCGGAAAGTTCAGTTCTTTCAGATATTCGATGACCAGCCGCGCGATCACGAGTTCGTAGTGGGGCCCGGCGACGTCGCGCAGCATCGGATAGAGCAGGGCGACTCTCGCCTGCTCGATGTAGGCTGACATCGCCGTATTGTTGATGTGCCCGATCGGATCTTGATCACAATAGCGGATCGAGACCGTGGTCCAGTGATGATAGCTCGCGCGTGCGCGCGGCGGGGTCTCGTCGGTCATCTCAGCTCCAATGTCTCCCGATCTCAGTCGCAAGCTGCCTGTTGTCCGCGGTCTTTGGAAGGCCTAAGCTCAGTGAGCTCCGGAAGGTTCTGTACAAGCGCCTGGTTGAATGCGTCTCTTGCTATGGGAGGACATTATGGCC
>JAEYYQ010000242.1 GCA_023428365.1 Pseudomonadota bacterium
CCGATCGGCGTGGGTTTCGCCGATAAGGTACCGGCGTTCATGCGCAAGCCGGTTCGCGCTGTGAAGGTCGCAGTCGACTAAGTTAGTTGGATTTCTGGCGGCCTCGGCCGCCAGATTTTCATGCGCCCACGGCGCTTGCAGTCCTACCTCTTACCTGGCGCGATGGACTGACACAATTCTCGCCGTAAAGTATTTCCTGCGCGTGATTCGCCAATTTCAGCCAAAGCGCGCGTAAACAGCCTGTAAGTCGCTTTCTGGATTTGTTGCCTCGTCGTGTCGTCGCGGTTCGTCGGACGTCGACCGTATGCGTGCGCGTCCAATCCAGACCTACGGGTCATCTCACCTGAGCAGGAACATCATGAAAAAATCAGTCGCCGAATTCATCGGTACGTTTGCGCTGGTCTTCTTCGGCTGCGGCGCGGCCGTGATCGCAGGAATGGGCACCGGCGCGACGTCCATCGATATCCTCGGCATCGCCGCTGCCTTCGGTCTTTCCATCGTTGCCATGGCCTATGGCATCGGAATGATTTCGGGATGCCATCTCAATCCCGCCGTCAGCTTCGGCGTTCTCATGGCCGGCCGTATGACAACCGGTGAGTTCATTCAATACGTGATCGCGCAAGTTCTCGGCGCCATCGCCGCAGCGCTCGTGCTTTACATCATTCTGTCAGGCAAGGCCGCCGGATGGTCGGGTGGCCTCGGGCAGAATGGCTGGGGCGCAGGGAACTTCGGCGAATACAATCTGCTATCGGCTCTCGTGTTCGAGGTCGTGGGAACGTTCATGTTCCTGGTCTGCATTCTTGGCGTGACGCAAAAGGGCGCGCCATCCCAGTTCGCCGGTTTGGCTATTGGCCTGACGCTGGTCGCGATCCATCTCGTCGGCATCAACATCACCGGCACGTCCGTCAATCCGGCGCGCTCGATCGGGCCGGCACTGGTCGGTGCGGCCACCAATCCGGCTGCCTTGGGTCAGCTCTGGCTGTTCATTGTTGCGCCTCTCATCGGCGCTGCAGCGGCTGGCCTGCTGTTCAAGTCCGGTTGCGTACTGGACGCCGAACAGAAGTAGGCAACCGCCTACCGGCGCTTTCCTGAGCGCTTCACACGATTGCTGGCCGCGCGATGCGCTGCGGCCAGCGCTCCTCTTGCCCAGGCTGCGAGCTCATCCGGATCATCGAGCAAACGTTCCGGCACCTGCCAATACGACATGATCGCGACGTGGCCGCCCTTCCCTTGATAGGCGAACGGCTTCATGTCCTCCGCTTCGAAAGCGGACCGATTGATATCATCGGCCTTCAGATAGAGCGTGTCGTCCGCGATCAGCCCGAACATCACGCCATCATTGTAAATGCCGGCGCCACCAAACATCCGGCGCACGCTGACGCTGCCGAATTCCGCGAGCTGCTCCTTGAGCATATCAACGAAACCGGCGCTGACAGACATACGAATGATCCGTCAGAACGAGCTGCCAGGTTGTGTCAGGAATTCCAGTTCTTCCGCCGTCGATGCTCTGCCCAGCACGGTATTGCGATGTGGGAAACGGCCGAAGCGAGCGATGATATCGCGATGTGCGATCGCATACTGGGTGTACGATTCATCACCTAACGGTGTGAAAAGCGCGACCGACTTTTCCTGGTCGGGAAGATCCTCGCTATGCTCGAACGGCAGATAGAAAAACGCGCGTCCGTGCACATCGAAACCTTGATCATACCCACGCTCGACTGCGCCGCGGGCGATCTCGCGTGCGATAGGATCAGCGGCGAATGCCTTCGGTGAGCCGCGGAACATATTGCGAGAAAACTGGTCGAGAACGATGACCGCGGCCAAAGCGGTTTGTGGGTTGGCAAGCGCGTCTTGCGCCGGCGTCACGGCGAGAATTTCGTAAAGAGCCAGAAAGCGGTCTTGGATCAGAGCGTCGGTTACATCGCTCTTACGAAACCACGCCTCCTGCTCCAATTCGCGAAACCAGAACGAGAGGACATCCTGTACCCATGGCGGGTCGCCCGCCGCACTCGTGTCGTACGGACTGACATTCGCCATGACGATGCTCCCTGGAATTAGCGCGCGATCAATGCGCCGTGTCAGGCCTTGATGGCCTCCAGCTTGTCCTGACTGGCGGGCGTGATCGCAACCGATACGCCGCAGCCGCACGCACAGCTCTGGTTGTGGTTATTAAAGACGAACTGCGCCGATAGCTTGTCGACTTTGTAATCCATCTCCGTGCCGAGCAGGAACAGGATGGCCTTCGGGTCGATCAGAACGCGCACGCCCTTGTCCTCGACCACTTCGTCGAATTTGTCCTGACTGACCGCCCAGTCCATCGTGTATTCCATGCCAGCACAGCCGCCATTCTTCACGCCGACGCGGAGGGCAACCACGTCCGGCCGTGACGCCATGATTTGCCGCACGCGAGCCGCAGCCGCGTCCGTCAACGTCATCACCTTGGGTTTCGGTCGTATCGCCATAGTCACTTGCTCGTTCAGCGGTAAATCCCGAGTAGTCACGTAATAATATAGCGTGCTTCGCGCCGAATGCGAGCCATCCCGCCGCTATGGTCAAAACATGTTGAGCGCCAGCTTGGCTTCGTCACTCATACGGTCCTTGTCCCAGGGTGGGTCGAAGGTGAGCGTGACGGCCGCGCCGCTGACGCCGGGGACGGCCGCGACGGCATTTTCGACCCACTGCGGCATCTCACCGGCCACCGGGCATCCCGGCGCCGTCAGGGTCATCTCGATCGCAACGTGGCGGTTATCATCGACGTCAATCTTGTAGATGAGACCAAGCTCATAGATGTCTGACGGAATTTCCGGGTCGTAGACGGTTTTCAGCGCTGAGACGATGTCAGCCGTCAGCTGCTCCAGCTCTTCCTTGGAAAAGCTGGAGCCTTCAACCGGCGTTCCACCCTGCTCGACGCTCGGTGGAGTATCAGACGCAACGGCCACGTCGGAGCGCTCTGCGTCCGTCATCCCTTGGTTTTCCGGCCTGTCGTCCATCACACCATCAAACTCCCTGGCACTCAGGCGAAGAACTCATGCGCCCGCACCAACGCATCCGCCAACGCGTCCACCTCGGCCTTCGTGTTGTAAAGACCGAACGACGCCCGGCATAGGGCCGGCACACCCAACCGCTCCATCAGCGGCTGCGCGCAATGATGCCCCGCGCGGATTGCGATGCCCGACCGA
>JAEYYQ010000270.1 GCA_023428365.1 Pseudomonadota bacterium
CGCAAAGGCCAAGCCAACCCAGAATGCGGCGGAGTGAATGGCCCAAGCCACGGCGATCGTTGAATCCGATCTTGTGTCGATAACCCGCGCCGGGAGGCGCTGACGCCGTGGCCCGCAAGCGCTCAGGCCCGCCCGCAGCCAAGAGCAAGCCCGCGGGCGCGGGAGGACTGCCGACCAAGGCGGAACTCGTCAAGTTCATTGAACGCTCGCAGACCAAGGTCGGCAAGCGCGAGATCGCGCGCGCATTCGGTGTTAAAGGCGGTGATCGTATCGAGCTCAAGCGATTGATCGCCGAGCTGACTGACGAAGGCGTGCTGGCTGGCGACAAGAAGGCTCTGCATGGCAAAGGCTCAGTGCCGCCCGTTACGGTGTTGGAAGTCACCGGCCGCGATGCCGATGGCGATCTCATCGCACAGCCAATGGTGTGGGATCGTAAGGAAGGCGAGCCGCCGAAAATCCTGCTCGTTAAAAGCCGACGTTCTTCCGAGACTGGCGAAGATACGCTTACGATTGGTGACCGTGTGCTGGCGCGCGTCCGTAAACTCGACCAGGACGACGTCGCAGGATTCCGCCTTGAGGCCGAGCCGATCAAGAAGCTGCCGCGCGAAAAACGTCGGATGCTCGGCATCTACCGCGCCTACAAGAAAGGCGGCGGCATCATCGCCCCGGTCGACCGCAAGGAGCTGCGCGACTGGCCGGTGCAGGCTGGTGATGAAGGCGAGGCTCGTGACGGCGACCTGGTGCGGTTCGATCTTCCGCGCTCCGGCCGGTTTCGCGTACCCAACGCCCGCGTGGTGGAGACCCTCGGAAATCCGCAGGACCAGCGCAAGATCAGCCTGATTGCCGTGCACGCGCACGGCATTCCGGATGATTTCCCCGAAGGCGTTCTGGCCGAACTTGACAAGCTGCAGCCACCGACCATGAAGGGTCGCACGGATCTGCGTGAGATGCCGCTCGTCACCATCGATCCAATTGATGCCCGCGATCACGACGACGCCGTGCATGCCGAAGCCGATCCCGATCCGCGCAACGAAGGTGGTTTCATCGTCACCGTAGCGATTGCAGATGTTGCGCAATACGTGAGGCCTGGAAGCCGCCTGGATCGCGAGGCGCAACTGCGCGCCAACTCGGTGTATTTCCCCGATCGCGTCGTGCCGATGCTGCCGGAGAAGATCTCCAACGACCTGTGCTCGCTCCGTGAATTGGAGGATCGTCCCTGTCTCGCCGTGCGCATGGTGTTCGACAAGCGCGGCGAGAAGCGCGGTCACACGTTCATGCGCGCGATGATGCGGTCAGCGGCCAAGCTCAGCTATCAGGAAGCTCAGGCTGCCATCGATGGTAATCCGTCAGACAAATGCAAGCCGCTGATGGGAACGGCTCTAGAGCCCCTGTGGGCCGCCTATCGCGCCGTCAGCGGGGCACGAGACCGCCGCGCGCCGCTCGATCTCGATCTTCCGGAACGAAAGATCATCCTCGATGACAAAGGCGAGGTTGCCCAGGTCACAATCCCTGAGCGCCTTGCAGCCCACCGGCTGATCGAGGAGTTCATGATCCAGGCGAACGTCGCGGCCGCCGAGACGCTGGAGCAGAAGAAGACGCCCCCGGTGTATCGCGCGCATGGCCAGCCATCGAAAGAGAAGCTGAAGGCGCTGCGCGACTTCCTCAGCACTTTGAAAATCAGTCTGCCACCCGGCGAGCTCAAGCCCGCGCACTTCAATCGCGTGCTGTCACAGGCCAAGGAGCTTCCGACGTCGGATCTCGTCAACGAGGTTGTCTTGCGCTCCCAGGCGCAGGCTGAGTATGCGACCGAGAACTATGGGCATTTCGGACTAAATCTCCGACGCTATGCTCATTTCACCTCGCCGATCCGCCGCTATGCGGATCTGCTGGTGCATCGTGCGCTGATCCGGGCGCTCGGCCTCGGAGCCGGAGCCATGCCCGATGAGGACCTCCCGCGCCTGTCCGATATCGCGCAGTCGATCTCTGAGGCCGAGCGCCGGGCCATGGCTGCCGAACGCGAGACCATCGATCGTCTGATCGCCGCCCATCTCGCCGACAGGATTGGCGCTGAGTTCGCCGCGCGCATCTCCGGCGTGACGCGATCCGGCCTTTTCGTCCGTCTCAAGGATACCGGCGCGGATGGTTTCGTCCCCGCGTCGTCGATGGCGGGGGACTATTATCAACACGTCGAGGCCGCCCACGCCTTGGTCGGCCGCCGCACTGGCGAGGCCTATCGGCTTGGCGACATTGTTCAGGTCAAACTCGTCGAGGCCATCCCGACTGCCGGTGCTCTGCGCTTCGAAATGCTGACACAGGGCAAGCGGGGGCACGTGTCGCTGGATAAGGGCTGGCATGGCCCGCCCGGCCGCCGCGGCCGTCCGAACCGCCGATCCGGTCGCTACTGACGATTAAGCCGCACCCGCAAAGCCACAGTGCGCCAATTTCGCCCCTATATGACTCACCGTAAGCGCTCCAAAATTCTGGAATGCTCCAGGAAAGTCGTGTGTTGCGCCTAGGGCATGACTGGGTTGAACGGTGATCCGATCGCTTGACGCGAACTGGCGGGAAGTGACCAATACTGATAGGAGGAAGAGCATGCCTATCGATATCGAAACCGGTGCATCTTCAGCACCCCGCCGTGTTTCCGATGCAATGAAGCGTGGCGCACGCATGACTTGCCCGGCATGCGGCAAGGGATCGATATTTCGAGCCTTCCTCAAAGTCGCTGACCATTGCCCATCGTGCGGCGAGGCCTTGCACCATCAGCGCGCGGACGACGCCCCTCCTTACGTAACCATGGTCATCGTCGGTCACATCGTGATCGCCGGTGTTCTGGCGCTGGAACAGGCTTATGCCCCAGCTGAATGGATCCATATGGTCCTGTGGATGCCGCTGACGATTGCGCTGTCGCTGTATCTGTTGCCCCGCGTAAAAGGCGCCCTGGTCGCTCTGCAATGGGCGCTGCGCATGCACGGCTTCGGCGAGAGCATCGGAGCTGACGATAAATCCGGCGGCCCTTCCGCCGTGGAACCGCCACTAGCCGTACAAACCGCAGATAGATGACCACGACAGCTTCGCCCACACCCCCGCCCAACAAGACACCGGCGTTGCGGCCACGCGACGCCGCTACGTTGATCATCGTCGAGAAAAGCAGCGGCACGCCCAAATTTCTCATGGGCAAACGACGCATGGATCAGGTGTTCATGCCGGGGAAGTACGTGTTTCCGGGTGGCCGCGTCGACACGACGGACCGTCACGTGGAAAGCGCTGACGAATTGCGTCCCATCGAGGTGGCGAAACTGCTGATCGATATGAAGGGCACGCCGAGCGAGAAGCGCGCGCGCGCCATCGCGCTGGCAGCCATTCGTGAGACGTTCGAGGAAGCGGGCCTGCTGATCGCCTCGCGTACGCCAGAAAACTGTACGGTCCGAAGCGAGATGCCGAGTTGGAACGGCTTTTTCGACTGCGGCTTCCGGCCCAAACTCAGCTCGCTGTCGCTGTTTGCACGTGCCATCACGCCTCCAGGCAGACCACGCCGCTATGACACCCGTTTCTTCTGCGTGGCCGCCGAGGAAATCGGGCATACCGTCGATACCCGCGACGGAGAGCTGTCCGGCCTACATTGGTTGACTGTGGACGAGGCCCGCGGCCTCGATCTGCCGTCGATCACCCGCGTCATCCTGGAGGATCTCCTGGACCATCTGAAGACCGATGGCGCCATCACAGATGCTCCGGTACCCTATTACCATCATAAGAATGGCACGTTCCGGCGGGAGCTACTGCGCGTCACTGACACAGCCTGACGACTTGACAGCGCGGACCGCCCGAGTATGTTGCGCACCGCTTCCACTGATCGCGCGTGATGCGCTGAGGATCGCAGGACATCATGGCAAAGCCGGTCACACAGAAGATCAAACTGCTTTCGACAGCCAACACGGGCTTCTTCTACGTCACGAAGAAGAACCCGCGGACGAGCACTGATAAGCTGAGCTTCAAGAAGTACGACCCGATCGCGCGCAAGCACGTCGAGTTCAAGGAAACCAAGATCAAGTAATTCTGGCGGGGCCTAAAGCCTAGCCTGTCAACTTGAGCGCACGGCCGCCGATGGGCGGCTGTTTTGCCTGACAGCACCGAAGTGATGAAAGCGTCACCTAGCGGCGCACGCAATAGATTTGAGATTTGCCAGATTTTCGGAAAGGGCCTCGGCCAGGGCCCGCAACAACTCTCGGCAGCGGGGTAAGAAGTCCGAGCGCGTCGCGGTCCCTGGCCTGATAACCAAACGGATTGCCAAAGAGGGCGTTGGCTCCCCGCTTGGTGAGATCGGTCGTTTGCAGCCGTATGAGGAGGCCTACTCCTAGCTGCAGACCGACCCGTGTTCTCTATGCTCAGGAGATGCGGCGGACCTGATACGCAGAGTACACCTCTCTTCAACTCGCGTAGGCCTGGGGAACAACCGCTCCCAGACCGCAAACAGCGAGATGAATAAACTTTTATTTGGTGCCCGGAACGGATCTTGACAGAACACTTGGCGCTTTGCAAGCACGCGCCGGCTGCGATTCGCAAGTATTGTCAATAAGGTTGCAGCGGCGGCGTAGACCTCGTTGCCACTACACCGAGTTAATCGCCTGGAATTTGAACGCTGTAAGTTGACGTCATGTTGTCAGGCAGCGTCGCTGACAACTCTATTTCGACCCGCGTGTTTGGCGCAATAAAGAGCTTTATCGGCCCGCTTGAACAAGCTTGCAGGCGTGTCCTCGCGAGATTCAAGCGTCGCAACCCCAACGCTCGCCGTTATATGAATGTCCTGTTGCCCGGCGACGGAAAACGGCATCGTGGCAACTCTGGACCTGAGCCTCTCACCAACGTGACATGCGAGGCGGAGATCGGTGTCGGGCATCACGATGACGAACTCTTCGCCACCCATACGGCAGACCAGATCCGCCCCGCGCGTGCTTCCGCGAATTCGGCCAGCAAACTCCCTCAGTACCGTATCGCCGGTGTCATGCCCGTGCGTGTCGTTGATCTGCTTGAAGTGGTCGATATCGATGACCAGGATCGACAGTGGTCGACCGGCAGCAGATGCCTCCTCGACCAGTGTCTTGAGGTGACATTCCATGTAGCGCCGGTTGTACAGCCCTGTCAGAGGATCTTTGACGGACAGCTCAACGCTCTGAACGAGCCGTGTCCGCAAATGCTCCGAATACCGCTTGCGCGTTATTTGCGTCCGGACGCGCGCCATCATTTCGTTACCGTCGATCGGACGGACTAGGTAATCGTTGATGCCCAGGTCCAGACCGCGCAACAGGCGGGCTTCGTCGCCGGGCTCGACCAACATGATGATCGGCAAATGCCGCGTGCGATCGAGGGAGCGGATCTGGCTGCACAGGCGCAACCCATCAGAAGCCATAAGGTTGAGGCTGACGATCAGCAGATCGAAATCGGACGTCGCGGCGGCGACCAGCGCAGCCTGCGGATCGCCAAGCACGACAGTGTCATGCACAGAAGCCAGCGCTTCAACCATACGGGCCGCCGATCGCGGATGATCGTCAACCAGGAGGATACGTCCGCCGCTGGTCTTGAGCACCTCGTCCAGCCCGTCGGTGGGCGGCATTCCCATGCGCTGCGCGGTTTCTGCGCGCATCACCATTTCGTCGTTGAGCATCTTCAACCGGGCCAGATTGCGAACCCGGGTGATGAGAGCGATGTCGTCGACCGGCTTGGTCAGAAAATCATCCGCCCCGGCTTCGAGGCCCTGAACTTTGTCTGACGGATGGTCGAGCGCCGTCACCATCACAATCGGAACGTGCTGGGTGGCGGGACGCGCCTTCAGACGGCGGCATACCTCGAAGCCGTCCATCCCCGGCATCATGATGTCGAGCAGCACGACGTCCACGCGCTCGCAGGCGCAGATGTTGAGAGCTTCCTGCCCCGATTGAGCGGTCAGAACCTCGAAATACTCGGCCGACAACCGCGCTTCCAGCAATTTGATGTTCGCTGGAATGTCGTCAACGATCAGGATACGCGCCGTCATGACAACCCTACACAGAACCTGCCGGCAGCCTCGCTTCTCCGATAAAGCGGCGAATGGCCTCGATGAACCCGTTCACCGAGATCGGCTTGGAAATGTAAGCTTCGCAGCCCCCTTGCCGAATACGCTCCTCGTCACCTTTCATCGCGAAGGCAGTCACCGCGATGACCGGAATATTGCGCAACTCGTCGTCGTCTTTCAGCCACTTCGTAACTTCAAGTCCCGAGACTTCCGGCAGCTGGATGTCCATAAGGATCAGATCCGGCCGGTGCTCGCGAGCAAGCTTCAGAGCCTCCATGCCATGGCGGGTCTGCAGCGTCGCATAACCATGCGCGGTTAGCAGATCGTGAAAGAGCTTCATGTTGAGCTCATTGTCTTCCACGATCAGCACCGTTTTCATTGAGCGGTGCATGCGAGGCCTCAAGGTATTGAGGGTGCTGCTATGATCCTGATAGTTCATGGCTTCAGCCGCTTCGCCCTATGCCTGCCCACTCTTGCACCGATTCGTTAGGCTCACGGGATACGCACCATGCACGAGAAGCTGTAATCAACCGTTAAAGGTGTACAGTCCCACTAATATATCATCCGGATACTGATTTATGGTTTACCATCGTAAAAGACACTCGTTCACCTTCGAAGAAGCCGAGATTCTCGGCCTGAAAGCGCTCGCGTTTCTTGCCGAAGATGACGTTAAGCTTGGCCACTTCATGGCACTCACTGGTATCTCTGCGGACGTTCTCAGGACATCCGCGGGATCTGTCGACGTTTTACAGGCTGTTCTTGAGCATTTAAGCCGCGACGAGTCGCTATTACTGGTGTTTGCCGAGACGACATCGTTGGCACCGGAAGATGTCGCTTCCGCGCTCTATGTGCTCGGCGGCAGTTCCTACTCCGGTTACGAGCAATGATCGGCGCAGGGATGCGGATCGGCATCGATCTCGGCGGCACTAAGATCGCCGGGGTTGCATTGATGCCAAGCGATCGCGTGGCCGCAGAACTGCGCATTCCCGCGCCGCGTGGGGACTATTCCGCCACATTGGGCGCCATCCGCAAACTCGTGCAGGACCTGGAAGCCGAGACGGGCCTTCGCGGTACTGTCGGAGTGGGAATGCCGGGCTCCCTATCGCCCGCCACAGGCTTGGTGCAGAACGCCAATTCGACGTGGCTCAACGGTCGCCCGTTCGATCG
>JAEYYQ010000285.1 GCA_023428365.1 Pseudomonadota bacterium
AACGCTGGTCACACGCGGCGCAAAGCAGCGGAATAAAGATGAGCGACGTATCCGCGTTGGTTAAGGCGCGGATCTGAGGAGGCGAGCCACTGTGAGCAAGTCAGCCGAAGCCTTCCGCACCATCAGCGAGGTCGCGGAAGAGCTGGATGTCCCCAAGCACGTGCTTCGCTTCTGGGAACAGAAGTTCCCACAGATCAAGCCGATGAAGCGTGGCGGCGGTCGTCGCTACTATCGGCCGGAAGATCTCGAGCTGCTGCGGGGAATTCGGCATCTGCTCCATCGCGAAGGTTACACCATCCGCGGTGTGCAGAAGATTCTGCGGACGCAGGGCGTGGACGGTGTCAAGCGTTCCTGGCTGGATGGAAGTCCGAGCCAAAAGCTGCTGACGAAAGAAGTGGCTCCGCCAGCAGCCAGCAAGCGTTCGCGCGCCAAGGCACGCCCTGAGCCTGCGGTTATTGTGCCATTGCCTGCAGATGTGTGCGCCACTCTCAAAAAAGCGCTTGCTGAGCTGGAAGCTTGTCGCAAGCTGCTTGTTGCGACCGAGCAGGCAGGTGCGAGCGCACGCGCCCGGAAATGAGCGGCAGCGAGCCGCCGCTGGACGTCTGGCTCGTTGATCTGCGCCGTTGCGCGTCGGCGCTTCACGCCCTTGAGTTGGCTTCACCGCGCTTGAGCGACGACGAGAACGTGCGGGCTCAGGCGAAAGGCGGCGGCGGCGGCGGAAATTGGAGAGCGCAACGTATCGCGTTGCGCATTCTGCTTGAGCGCTATGTTGGGCCGGATGTGCGGGGTAAGGCATTCGCCACCGGAGCCAAAGGTAAGCCGCAGTTAGCTGGATCATCGGACATTCACTTCAGCGTATCTAACAGCGACGCGTTCGCGCTTTTCGCGATAGCTCGCGGTGGTGCGGTTGGTGTCGATATTGAACGCCCCCGCGTGCTGCGACTCTCCAATGCTCGTCGTACTGCGATCGTTACTGCGGCTGGCGTTGTGCAATCGGGCAACTGGCCAAGCGGCGTTCGTGGCGATGCTGATGATGATGCCACGGTTTTGCAAGCATGGGTGCGCCTCGAGGCATGGGCTAAGGCGCGGAGCACCGGCATCGGTGCGTTGTTATCCGATCTGGGGATCTGGGGATCGGCGCGTGCCACCACCACAGGGGTTTCTCTGAGTGCCCGAGCGGTGGAAATCCTTCGGCAGGAAGAGACAGAGATCACGGATTTAGTACTGCCGCACCGTCTTCAAGGAGCCTTAGCCTGCGCATTGCCGCACGGACCGATCGATGTCCGCGACTTTCCGGCCGAAATGGAAGCTCTGACGGCGCTTGAGAGTTCTGTTTAATCTAAATGGAGCGGGCGATCGGGATCGAACCGACGATATTTAGCTTTTATAGGTTAGACCACCTCGGTCGCTGACACAGGGACGCACCGTGCAATACCGCGCCGTGCAATACGCGCATCAACCAGCGGTAATTAACTAATTGCCTCCCCAAAATTGATCAAGCCAAGTGATCCAAATAGGTATTTCCAACGCGCAAAAACGCGAAATATTTATTCTCATCTTCTTCCGAATAGGCGCCTCCGGTTTGATTTTCTTTCTTATGGAGATTTTTGTGTTGTCATCAAATCACCGACGGCCAAGCGTTATTGTGCTTGATACCATGGTATTTCGGCGCGCAGCATTTCTTCATTTCCTACATGGTTGGGCAGAGGCACATCGCTTCGAATTGGTTGAACTTTCAGCAATAGGCGCTGACACCGATACGGACATTGATTGCAGGATGATTCTGGTCGTGCTCGGCGGATCGCGGGTCGCAGACAGTTCAGCGCTAAATGCAATTCAAAGTGAACCGCAGTTCAAAAATGCGCCATCGGTCGTGGTTTCCGATCTCGTACAGGTGGATGAGGTGATCGGCGCTCTGAGACTGGGAGCACGCGGTTATCTTCCGACCTCCATGGACCCGAATGTCGCCCTCGCGGCGATGACCTATATATTGGAAGGTGGAGAGGTTTTCCCGTCGGCGACTTTTCTCGCCGCAACCTGTGAGCAACAGGAACATGCGTATCCGGATTGCTCTCCGCTGCATTTCCACACCGAGGATCAGGCGCGCGCCATGTTTCTCACGGCGAGACAACAACAGGTCGCTGAGCTGCTCAGACGTGGCCTACCGAACAAATTGATCGCACGCCAACTCGACATGGCCGAGGCCACCGTCAAGGTTCATGTTCGCCAGATTATGCACAAGCTCGGGGTTACAAATCGAACCCAGGCCGCGCTCTGCGCATTGGCTGGGCAGTAAATAATAGCTGCCGTTTTCATTCGCTCGGCGCTGCCATCACCTCGGGACGAATGACGATATCAAGCACGTCACCGGGCTGCACTTCGGCATCTTCGGTAGCTGGTATCTGCACGCGTTCTTGTGTTTTTTTGCGGTGGATGATTACTTCCAGACCCTGGCCGCTTCGTTGCAACTGCGCCTTGACGGCGCCGGTGTAGAGCAACTTCTCACTCGTGGCGCGAATTTGGGCGCGTACCTTTTCCAGTTCCACGGCGCCTTCTTGCAGCTCGCGCACCAGCCGCTGCCGGTGGTCAGCGACCAGATGGTCCAGTTGCCGGGTAACGTCTTCGCGGTCCTTACGCGCCTGGATTAACCGGGCCATGAGATCGACCTCCTGGATTTTCAAGATCGCTAAAGCACGGTTTTCTTCATTGAGACGCGCGTTGGCCGAGAAGCCTTTGGCGTGAACCGCATTAGCAAGCGCACTGGCAGCGACCTGCTGATCAAGGCTGCCCTTCTGTTGTTGAATCGCTTCTTCCAGCATGGCGACAGCGGCGTCCGCGGTGGTGGCAGCACGTTGAAAAGATTCCTTCTGCGCATTGATTTTCTCAAGCCGGAGCTTCAAATCGCGCGTCTCCAGATCGCTGATTTGCGCAATCAGAGGGGGCGGCACGGGCGCGTCCTTGAGCATGTCGAGCACCACTTCGTCACTGCCCTGCATTTCCGCCTTGAGACTGGCGATGCGGGCCTGCCGCTTGACCAGTTCCGCCCACAGCGATTCATGCTGTCCACGCAGATCCGACATCGCCAGCAGCGGGTGCTCGGTGCGGAACCGCAAGGCGTCATAGCCACCCGCCAGCGCAACGGCATGGCGGACAGTGAGACCGGGTCGATAGGGATACGCACCCGGTTTCGACACGTCGCCACTGATGTAGAAGGGCCGATGCTCCACGAGTTCGATGGTGAGATCGGGATTGCGCACGACCCCACTGGCGACGAGCTGCTGCACCATCTTTTTGCGGAGATCTGGAAGGGACAGGCCGGCCGCGCGCAACTCGCCGAGGAACGGCACCGACACATCGCCATCGACGTTGACGGTCACGCGGCGTTTGAAATCAGCCGCGCCGAAAAGGGAAAGCTCCAGCACGTCGCCACTGTCGAGGATATATTGCGCGCGCGCCTGCTGCGGCAGGAGCGAAACCACGATGATCAGCAGGTAGGTGATCCGTCGAAGCCTTGTTGAGGGAGCGACCAAACTAGTTAAGCGCAATATCCCTGTCATTTTGGCTGGTCCATTGCTTGCGGGCGATAGGCCCTGATCCAGTCGATGGCGAACTCGCCAGGGAAGGAGGTGCTGTCGTCGGGTGCCCCGGCCCAGCCACCCATCGCAAGGTTGACGACCAGATACATCGGCTTGTGCATGTCACTCGGGGTCGGCGCAGCGGCGATCCGCCGGCCGTCGAAGTAGAAGATCACCTCGCGGGCGTTCCATTCCGCCGCATAAACATGGAAGTCGGCCGCCAGATCGGGCGTGGTTATCCTGGTCTGCGCCTCGATATGACGACCATCCGCGCCGCCGTGCACGTTGGTATAGAAGGCATGCGTATTGTCACCGAGCATCTCCATCACGTCGATCTCAGGCGGCCAGCTGCGGTCCACGGGTATCAGCCAGAATGCCGGCCAGAAGCCCTTCCCACGCGGCAGTCTCGCCCGCATCTCCACATAGCCATAGGTCAGTGAGAAGCGCCGTATGCTGGTGAGCATGCCAGAGGCATAAGCGTAGTTCTCCGCCAGCGGATGGTCGGAGGCCGGAATGGGTCGGGCACGGATGGTGAGGATCCCGTTATCGATGGCCAATGGTGCGAGATCCGAAATCGCTGGGTGGTCGCGGCCAGGGCGCGGATCGACGTAGTACTGCAGCTCCTCCTCCTTGGAGCGGTCGCCCCAGGGATAGTGCGGCTCCCAAATGCCGGGATCGCTGCCGTCCCAAAGCCGCAGGTTGTCGAAGGTGTCCTCGAAGGCGAGTGTGTATCCGGCAGGTGGAAGCGTGACGATCGGCGCGGCCGGATCGTAGGCAACCTCAGGCACCCCTGGCGCAGGGTCTGCAGCGCGCGCAACAGAAAAGACGCCGGCAACGAACACAGCCTGAAGCAAAACCAGCCTCAACATCGCCTTCAGGCTGAGGATGTGCAGGTGCCGGAGCAACAGGGCGATCCCGGCGATCAGCAGCAAACCGGCACCTGCGCACGCCCAAGCCTGTCCAGCGATACCAGCGATCTGATTGCCGACGATCATCGCCACGATCAGCACAGCAAAAGCCGGCGCAAACAGCCAAAGCGCGTCTGTGCCTGGACGTTCTGAGAGAGGAATGATCATTGGAATGACCCAGGCAGCCACTCCGAGAGGAATGCAGGACACGGCAAGCCCGGTGGTCGCGGAAACAGAACCTTCATAACCAGGAAATGCCAATCGGATGCCCGCCGGCAGCAGAGGAATGGCGATAAGGAGGCCGACGGTGAGGGCGAGACCGAGGCGCAGCGCCTCGCGCTCGATCAGGTTCGAAGCGCCGCCCGGTTCGGTCTGGACGATGTGGGCAACGAGCCTCGGATAGCGCACCTGAGAGATGGTTGCCAGCAAGCCCAAGGCAGCCAACGAGAGATTGGCACCGAACGCGAACAGCCCAAGATCGTGCGGTGAGGACAGTGCGGCTGAGATCCAGCGGTTGCTCGACATGTAGAGCAGCCACAAGCCGTTGAAGGCAAACAGCGGCAGCGCCCTGCGCAACAGAGGAATGAGCGGCGTGGATGTCGTCGGCCGCGTAAGGCCGTCGCGAGACAGCAGCAGAGCCAAGCTGCCGTACCAGAACGCGAGTACGGAAAAGCATCCAGTCACGCCGGCAATCAGTAATCCGGTCAGCCGCGGCAGTGTCAAACCCGCATGCAGCACGAGCGCGGCGGTGGTGAATTCCCAGATATGCGAGCCGGCCCTGTAG
>JAEYYQ010000309.1 GCA_023428365.1 Pseudomonadota bacterium
CCCGACATCGGCGCAAGAAGAACGGGGTTCGCAAGTTGCAGCGGGCCGATGCACAATGAATTGCCGGTGCGTTGCACGAAGGGGTTGCCTGTAATTTGATCAATAATGTGAAGTGATCAACTGTTGGGCAGATTAGGCCACCGCCATGCTCTTCGCAAGTGCGAAATTGGACTCTGCCAAGTCCAAGTTGCCTCAGCCTTGCCATGTCAGTAAGCGTGGGCCGCATAATTCTGCGTCGGACTGCTGGAGGATTGGCTCAAGTGCGCATCGCTGCCGTGATTGTTGCCGGGGGACGAGGCACGCGTGCTGGATCGCCCGGTGATCTGCCCAAGCAATATCGGCAATTGGCCGGCCGCGCCGTCATCGCACGCACCGTTGACACCTTCCTGCGGCATCCCTCGATTGCCGTGGTTCAAGTCGTCATCGGAGCAGACGATGGTTCGTTCTATGAGGCAGCCCTGCAAGGCGTGGGAGAACGGCTGTGTCCTCCGGTTGTCGGCGGTAGCACGCGGCAGGCGTCAGTGTTTGCCGGACTGGCGGCTTTGCAGGATGACGCCCCGGATCTGGTCATGATCCATGATGCAGCGCGGCCGCTAATCGATCCGGACATCATCGGTCGGGTGATCGATGGCCTCGGCCGGCACGATGGCGTCATCGCGGCCACGCCGGTCAGTGACACGCTGAAGCGCGCCGCTGCTGACGGCGTGATCTCCGATACCGTATCGCGTGACGGCCTGTGGCGTGCCCAGACCCCGCAAGGCTTCCACTATGCCGCGATCTTCGCGGCACACACGGACGCCCAGCGCGATAGCACGCTCGATTTCACTGACGACGCGGCGATCGCCGAATGGGCTGGTCTGCGGGTCGCTGTCGTCGAAGGCAGCGCGCGCAACATCAAGATCACGACGACGGAGGATTTCATTTTGGCGGAACGTCTGCTCAGCGACGGCTCGACGGTCGAGACGCGGAACGGCACCGGTTTCGATGTCCACCGTTTCCGCGACGGCGATCATGTTTGGTTGTGTGGCGTGCAGATCCCCCACACGCAGGCGCTGGAAGGGCATTCCGACGCCGACGTTGGCTTGCACGCCCTGACGGACGCGCTGCTGGGAGCGATTGCCGACGGCGATATCGGCCAGCATTTCCCGCCGAGCGATCCGAAATGGAAGGGTGCCGCCTCGCACCTGTTTCTGCGCGACGCCGCCCGCCGTGTGCGGGAACGCGGCGGCCGCATTCAGAACGTCGACGTGACCCTGTTGTGCGAAGCTCCGCGTGTTGGACCGCATCGCGATGCCATGCGCGCCTCGATTGCGGACATTCTCGCTATCGATATCGGCCGCGTCGGCGTGAAAGCAACGACCACGGAGGGCCTCGGTTTCACCGGTCGCCGCGAGGGAATTGCGGCCATGGCGAGTGCGACCGTTGTTCTGCCTGTGGGAAATCCCCCGCAATCGACCGTGGAATGACGAAGGTTGTCTTGCATCATCGGCCAGAATCAACGATCAAAAGATACAAACGTTGTATCTCCACTGGCCATCAGGGGTTGCCCTATGAACATCATGACGCAAGAGCCGGCGCCAGCCACGGCGGAGATCGCCAATATCGCCAACATCGCGGAGACGACGGCGTCGAGCTGCATCGCGACCCGGGTTCGCCAGCTCAGCCGTATCATCACACGGGTTTATGACGACGCCATGCGTCCCCTCGGCATCACGGCGAGCCAGTTCACTTTGCTCACCCAGCTTGCTCAGCAGGACGGCATTACCGCTGTCGAGATCGGCTTCTCACTGGATATCGAAAAGTCCACCTTGTCCCGCAACCTGAAGCGTCTTCTGGCGCTGCAGCTCATCGATATGGATCCGCCCGCAGGTCGGCGTGGTCGCGGCCTGCATCTGACGCCAAAAGGTCAAAGCGTTATCAAGGAAGCCTATCCGGTTTGGATGGCCGCGCAGCAGCGGGCTGTCGGTGTGATGGGCAGCGATAGCCGCACGACGCTGGACGGGCTGCTGCACCAGGCTGAGAAGCTGGCGGTCGTCTGATCGCCGTTCATCTTTCGAAATTTCAGCAGGCCGTTGCGACGCGATGGCCTGTTTTGCTGTGCCGCTATTCCCCTATCCTGGCCCAGTAGCCGGATAGATGCGAAGGACGGCCGATGTTTCCGGAAGATCTCGTCGACGACGCGCGCAAATTGCTGGAACGCCTCCGTGCGCAGCAGAAGATGCTCGTGACCGCTGAAAGCTGCACGGGTGGGCTGATCGCCGGATTGTTCACCGAGATCGCCGGTTCATCCGACGTCGTCGAGCGCGGCTACGTCACCTACTCCAATGCTGCCAAGATGTCCTGCCTCGGTGTGAGTGAAGATCTGCTCGCCAACCATGGTGCAGTCAGTGCCGAAGTGGCGCGTGCCATGGCACAAGGCGCACTGGCCAATTCCCAGGCTGACGTTGCGGTGTCGGTAACGGGGGTTGCCGGTCCGGGCGGCGGATCAGCCGAAAAGCCGGTCGGGCTCGTGCATTTCGGCGCTGCGCTCAAAGGCGGACAGATCGTGCATCTGGAGCGGCGCTTCGGCGATATCGGTCGCAGTCCGATCCGGCTGGCCAGCGTTAAGGCCGCCTTGAGCCTCATCGGCTGCGTGATTTCCTCGCCGGGCTAATGTCTTTTCGGTTTAGATCAAACCATCCATGTCATCCCGGCCGGAGCGAAGCGGAGAGCCGGGACCCAGGGATGACAAGAGGAGCCCATCACTCGGAAACGCTCTATCCAAGCGGCGACGCTTCTAAGCCTGATGAAGAGCCGGATTTGGGCGACCATAGACGACGTCGGCACGGCTTTCGAAAGCCTCCGCAAACTTGCGGAATGCCTTGTCGAACGCTGCGCCCATCACCATTCCCAGCGCAATCGAGCGGAACTCATAGACGATCGAGAAGTCGACGCGACAGCCTTTGGGATCCGGCACGAAGGTCCACGTGTTCTCTAGGTGCCGGAAGGGACCGTCGACGTAGCTCACCAGAATGCGCTGGTTTGCCCGGTCGAGGCGGACCTTCGTGGTGAACGTCTCGCGGACCGGCCCATAACCGACCGCCATTGCCGCAACGATCTCCTCGCCGCCATCGGCAAGCTGACCGCGCGACA
>JAEYYQ010000323.1 GCA_023428365.1 Pseudomonadota bacterium
GCCCTGCCCCGCCGACGGGGCTGATGCCTTGTCCTGAGCCATGAAATGCCTTGCTGCTCTGAGATATCGCGGTGCGGGAAAAGCGCACGTGACCGGAGGGTTGTCAAGGCGACCCACCGCCTTCCACAGGCCCGGATGGCAAGTAAGGGCCTGCATGATCCGCCAATCTCCACTGCGGCGCGAAAAGAGGCGCGACAACCCAGTCTGCCTGGGTTATATGGCCCTTCCGATGCGTGTTGTTACCACCACTTCAGATCTCGCCGAAGCCTGTGCTCGTCTCGCCCGCCATCCGTTCGTGGCGATCGACACGGAGTTTTTGCGCGAGCAGACGTTCTGGCCGGTTTTGTGCCTGATCCAGATGGCGGGTCCTGACGACGAACTGATCGTCGATCCAATGGCCGCCGGCATCGATCTGAAGCCGTTCTACGATCTGATGGCCAACGAGCAGGTCACGAAGGTGTTCCACGCCGGACGGCAGGACGTGGAAATCGTCTACGCCAAAGCCGGGCTGATCCCGCATCCGATTTTCGATACCCAGATTGCGGCCATGGTGTGCGGCTTCGGGGACTCGGTCAGCTACGTTAATCTGGTCAAAAAGGTCACGAACAAGGATCTAGACAAGTCCTCGCGCTTCACAGACTGGAGCCGCCGTCCGCTCAGCGAAAAGCAGCTCGTTTATGCCCTGGCCGACGTCACGTGGCTGCGGAATATCTACGCTCACCTGAAGGCGGAACTCGACAACACCGGGCGCGGGCATTGGCTCGACGAGGAAATGGCGACGCTTACGGATCCCCGTACGTACGAGTCGAAGCCGGAGAATGCCTGGGCGCGCCTTAAATTGAGGGTGAGAAGCCGCAAGTCACTCGGCGTCTTAATCGAACTGGCAGCATGGCGGGAACGGCTGGCCCAGGGCCAGGATGTGCCGCGCTCGCGGATTCTGCGGGACGAAGCGCTGTACGATATCGCCAATCAGGCACCGACCGACGTGGCAAAGCTAGGCGAGTTGAGAACGCTAAGCGAGGGCTTTTCCCGATCGGCGCGCGCGAAAGAAATTATCGAAGCCGTAAGGGTTGGCCTCGCTCGAGATGTGAAGAGCCTTCCGCATCTTCCCGCGAACCAAGGCCTCTCCGCTGAAGCCACGGCGCTTGTCGACCTGCTGCGCGTTCTGCTGAAGGCTGCCGCCGCGCGCAACCGGGTCGCCCCCAAACTGATATCCGACACCTCGGAGCTGGAACAGATCGCATCCGAGCATGAGCCTGACGTGCCGGCGTTGCGCGGCTGGCGACGCGAATTGTTTGGTGCCGATGCGCTGAAACTCAAGCGCGGGGAACTAGCCCTGAGCGTTTCGCGCGGCGAAGTCGTGACCGTCCCAGCCAACGGCGTGCGTAGCTAGGGGCGCCACCAAGGTCTGGGTTGGCTCAGGGCTGAAACAGCATTGCGACTCTGGCCTT
Organism: Pseudomonadota bacterium; assembly: GCA_023428365.1. Taxonomy (GTDB): domain Bacteria; phylum Pseudomonadota; class Alphaproteobacteria; order Rhizobiales; family Hyphomicrobiaceae; genus ZC4RG25. Next base: position 1,452 of record JAEYYQ010000323.1, read on the forward strand.
GAGAAGCTTCACGATGAACCTGAACGGGATCGCCTTGTAACCGGGGATACCATCGCGCATCTCCGGCAAATCAGGCTTGAACTTCGTCTGGATGCGCATCTCGACCGGCGACAGGTCGCCGTGGAGGCGCGCCCGATAGATCGACAGCCAATGCCCTTTCTCGACATCGATGAACAATGCCGAATTGCAGCAACTCGCGACGGCTCTGCTGGTCGCCACCGCCTCCTTGAGCTTGTGCCGGCATAACCGTTCTTCTCCTCCAACGGGTTTGACACGATCTTTCCGGAAGAGAACGTATGCTGTCCCGCCATCGGCGTCGTTCACGGGGACCGCGTTCGGCAATGCCTCGATCTGACGGGCAGATTCCTGACAATCGTCGCAGTAACAGATGACGCTCGTGATCGGTGGGCCGATCGCTTCCAGTGTGACGCTGCCGCAGACACACTGGACGGACGTCACTGTGTTCGACTGTTCGGGCATCGGATACTCCTGCGTCATTCGCTTCGCTCGCGGCATCGTGCGATGCCGCTCCCCTCAAGGACGAAGCAAGCAACCAGAAACCGACACGACGAACGCGAAAATTGCAGCTCCGATCGATGTGATCGCGGAGTGTTACAATCCGCCGTCGGGGCGATCGAGCAGACGGGCTGCTGCATCCAGCGCGTTGAGATAGCCCTGCGCGCCGAAGCCTTCGATGATGCCGCGCGCGGCTGAGGAGACGTAGGACAAGTGCCGGAATTCCTCGCGGCGGAAGTTGTTCGACAGATGTAGCTCGATGACCGGTTTTTCAGCCGCATTCAGCGCATCGTGGACGGCGACGGACGTATGCGTATAGGCGCCCGCGTTCAGAATGATCAGATCCGCACCTTCACGCGCCTGCTGGATCCATGTCACCAGCTCGCCCTGATCGTTGGTCTGGCGAAAATCGATCGCGACATCGAGATCGACAGCGCGGCGACGAACGGCAGCCTCGATATCGGCGAGCGACGTCTTGCCGTAGATATGCGGCTCGCGCTTGCCGAGCATGTTGATATTCGGGCCGTTGAGAAACAGCACGCGCCGGCTCATGACAGCAATCTCCAATCGCACTCAGGATTTGGGAATGTCGGCGGCCAGCATCTCGCGCTGCTCGGCCATCACTTCCGGCTTCACGCCGAACCACAGCTCAAACCCGCGACCGGCCTGATAGAGCAGCATGTCGAGGCCGTTGGAGGTCTTGAACCCGAGCTGACGCGCCTGCGCGAGAAACGGCGTTTCCAGCGGCACATAAACGATATCCGAGACCGCAGCACCCTTGGCCATGCCGGAAAGGTCGATTTCGAGCGTGCCGTTGCCCTTCATGCCGAGCGAGGTCGCATTCGCCGCCAGAACCGCACCCTTAAGTATCTCGTTCCGGTCCTCCCAGCGCGTCGGAATGATGCTGGCTCCGAACCGATCCCTGATGGCGACGGCCTTCTCGAATGTTCGGTTGACGACATAGATCTGCTTGAGCCCACGCTCCAAAAGTCCCCAGACAACCGCCTGCCCTGCGCCGCCGGCACCGATCACGACCGCATGCCCCGACTGCTTGTCCCAACCGGGAGCGGACGCATCGAGCGCACCGACAAACCCCTCGATATCGGTGTTGGTCGAACGCAGCACGCCATTGTCGAGCCACAGCGTATTGGACGCCCCAACCGCCTTGGCGCGTTCATCCGGCTCCGAAAGGCGGAACGCGGCTTCCTTATGCGGCATGGTGATGTTGCAACCGACATAACCGTGCTCCGCCAGGTGAGTGATGAACTCCTCGAATTTCTCAGGCGGCACTTCCTCGATGCGGTAGTCGCCATCGATGCCGTAGTGCTTCAACCACCAGCCGTGCAGCTTCGGGGAGCGGGATTGTTTGGCCGGCCAGCCGACAACGCAGGCGGCTTTCGTTGCCTTACTCATGAGTTCAGCCTCTGCTCTGTTCAAGGTAATCCGAGATCCGTACAGGCTGCTGTGTCCTCGCGGACTCACTGATCGCCAGCGTGGTCGCCAACGTCCGCGCACCTTCCGAACCACTCACGATCGGTTCGGCTTCGCCGCGGATTACGGCCACGAAATTGCGCATCTGTTCCACGTAAGGATCAGCCGGTCTGTAATGAATGCGCCGCTCGGTCATCGGATCCGCCCAGGTCTGCTTGCCCGCCTCGTGCGTCCGGTGCTGCAGCGTTGGCACCGTGATCGAGCCCAGCGTACCGGAGACCATGTAGCAATTCTCAGGCTCGTTCGGATACCACGGGTTTTCGCGTGAGGTCCATTCCCAGCTCCACGGTGCCGAGACGGCATCCGAAATCATGAGCGTGCCGAGCGCCCCATTGGCGAAGGTCAGCACTGCCGCAGCGGTATCTTCCACCGGATGCGGACGCGCCGTGCTCGCCGTCGAGGCCTGCACCACATCGACGTCGCCGCACAACATGCGCATGCAGTCGACATCGTGGATGGCGTTGATCAGGATCGGGCCGCCGCCGGGTTCCTTGCGCCAGGTGATGTTGAAATAGTCGGTCGGTTTATGGCTCATCCAAAGTCCCGCCGCCGCGATGACCTTGCCGATGCCGCCGGAACGGATCACCTCCGCAGCCTTCTGCATGATCGGATTGTGGCGGCGATGATGCCCGACCAGAACCGGCACGTTCGCACGTTCCGCAGCATCGACCAGTTTCAGGGCATCGCGCACGCTATCGGCAATCGGCTTTTCGACCAGTATCGGGATTTTGCGATCGATACAGGCCAGACCGACGCTGGCGTGATGCTGATTGGGCGTTGCGATGATGACGCCTTCGGGCTTTTCCCGAGCCAGCAACTGCTCTTCATTCGCGTAGAACGGAACACCGAGTTCCCGCGCTAAACTTTCCGCGACCGGTGATGGATCGGCAATCGCGGCGAGCACATGAAGATCGGAGTTGCCCCGCATCGCCTCCATATGCCGGCGACCGATCTGGCCCGCTCCGACAATCGCAATACGCGCCGGCGCCATAGGTGTCTCCCTCAAGCGGTGAAATGAGCTGCAGACATCACAACGGGATCGCGCGGAACTTGCGGCGCGAACTGCATACGGTCCAGCACATCGCGGCGCACGTCGACGCCGGGCGCGACCTCGGCCAGCACGAGTCCTTCATCGCCAAGGCGGAACACGGCGCGCTCAGTGACGTAGATCACCTCCTGGCCAAGTTGCCGCGAAACCTTGCCTGCGAACGTGATCTGCTCGACCTCGCGCACCAGCTTGGTGATGTCGCCGCTGCGGGCTATGCTGAGTTTGCCGCCACCGAGTTCCAGCTCGGTGCCTTTCGTATCGAACGTTCCGCAGAACACAACCTTGCGCGCGTTCTGAGCGATATCGATGAAACCTCCCGGTCCGACCGTCGTACCGCCGAGTTTCGAGACGTTAACGTTGCCCACCGCATCGATTTCGCCAAAGCCGAGGAAGGCGAGATCCAGCCCGCCGCCGGAATAGAAATCGAACTGCGACGGCCCATCGATCATCGCCGTAGCGTTGCGAGCGTATCCGAACAACGTCCCCAGCAACAGATCGCCGCCGTAGGTGCCATGCTCGATGGTCTGATAGTAGCGGTCGAGATGTCCGCGCGCGGCGACGAGCCTCGCCACGCCGTCGGGAATACCGAAACCATAGTTCAGCACCGCCCCGTCAGTCAGTTCGTCAGCCGCACGCCGCGCGATCACCTGGCGCACGTCGAACACCGGCTCGGGCGCAGGCGGAACCGGGCCTTTGATCTCTCCCGACATCGTGGGATCGTAGGGAATGTCGTAACTCATCATCTGACCAGGATCGACGACCACCGCGTCGACGAGGGCACCCGGTACCCGCACCGAGCGCGCGGGCAGCGCTCCGACTTCGACCGCCGTTCGCACCTGGACGATCACCTTGCCACCCGAATTGTGCGCGGCCAGCGCGGCGGCGTAGATGTCGACGTTTGCCGGTTCTTGATCGAGGCTGACATTGCCATGAGCATCGGCAAACGAGCCTCGGATCAGCGCGACATTCACCGGAAATGGCTTGTAGCGCAGCAACTCGCGGCCATCGACATTTACCACCTCGACCAAGTCGTCCTTGGCCGCATTATTCATGCGTCCGCCAGCAACACGAGGATCGACGAACGTGCCGAGACCGACGTGCGTGAACAGCCCCGGCCGCTTGGCTCCGATCTCACGGAACAGCTGCATGGTGACGCCGCCGGGCAGGACATAGGCTTCGATCTTGTCCTCGCGCGCCATCTGCTGCATGCGCGGCGACCAGACCCAATGCCCGCCGATAACGCGCTTCACCATACCTTCGTGGGCAAAGCAATTCATGCCACGCGTCTTACGGTCGCCAATTCCCAGCGCATGGATTGCCGTCAGACTGCGCGGATGGCCGGTCTCGAGAAATCGCTTCTCGACGGCCGCGAATAGGCAAGAGGCCTCCACGAGCCCGCCGCCTCCACCGATCAACGCCACGGTATCACCGTCATTGATCAGCGCGACCGCCTTATCGGCAGTCATGAACTTGTTGATCGCCATAAGCGCTTCGTCCCGGTTTTCTTCTTTATACCGGTGATACCGCGCATTCACGTCAGATCGCACGCAAATTTTCGGGGCCATTGCGATTTGAACGGCCCGAAAAGCTACGCATCAGCCCTTTTTGAGGATCAGCGTCATGCCAACCAAGGTCTCGGAGCGGAACTTGATCTCAATGACCTGGAGAGCGCCCTTGACGATCACGTCCATCTG
>JAEYYQ010000367.1 GCA_023428365.1 Pseudomonadota bacterium
AGATCCTTCTCGGCGATCTTGCGCAGATCGTCCGGCGTCCGCACGCGATCGAGCAACGGGGTCGTGGTGCCAGAACTCACCGGTCCGGTCTCCTCACCGAAGTCTTACAAGCCCGACGGAACGGGCTTTATGACACAACTATAACGCTCTGCCATCCCACGCATCATGCATGGTGACGCGCCTGCGGCGATTGCGGACGAATTTTTGGCGCAAAATTCCCGTCTAGCGTGCCGGATCGAGGGGTTCTGTGCCGTTCGGCTGCCCGTCGGCGCCAAACGTCAGCCGTTCCACCTTGGCCTCTGCCTGTTTGAGCAAACGGTCGCAATGATCCCGCAGCGCCTCGCCACGCTCGTAAATGTTAATGCTTTCTTCAAGCTCGACGTCGCCGCGTTCCAGCCGGCCAACGATGCCCTCGAGCTCCTTCAAGGCTCGCTCGAACGTCATCTCGGCGACATCCGCGTGCTTTCCCGCCCCCTGTGCCATACTTTCTTCCATTCCCATCCGGTGTCCCGGCCATGCCTTCTCAGGCTGCATTCATCAGCGTCTTAACATGAACGCCGACGGAACGCGCCAGTGCGGCCAGATCGTACCCGCCTTCAAGCATCGAAACCACCCGCCCCTTTGCAGAACGCTCCGCAGCGGCGCATAACTCCTCGGTCGCCCACGCAAAATCCGCCTCCACGAGACGCAGACTGGCGAGCGGATCGGCCTCATGCGCGTCAAACCCGGCCGAAATCAGGATCAGGTCGGGCGAGAAATTATGCAGCGCGGGTAGGATGCGGTCCTCGAAGGCTTCCCGAAACCTCTCTCCATCGTCATTGGGCCTCAACGGCGCGTTCCAGATATTGCCGACACCGGTCTCCGACAGGGCTCCAGTGCCCGGATAGAGTGGCATCTGATGCGTCGAGGCGAAGAACAAGTTCTTATCCGACCAATAGACGTCCTGCGTACCGTTGCCATGGTGGACATCGAAATCCACCACCGCGATCCGCTCGGCCCCGTATTTCTCGCGTGCGTAGAGCCCGGCGATGGCGACGTTGCTGAAGATACAAAAGCCCATGGCGCGCTCGGCTTCCGCGTGATGGCCGCAGGGGCGCACCTGGCAGAACGCATTGCGAATGTCGGATGACGGGTTCATCACCTCATCGACCGCCATCAGCCCAGCCCCGACCGCACGTAGCGCCGGCTCCCAGCTTCCCGATGACAGCACCGTATCGGGATCAAGCCGCACCGCCTCCTCACCCTCGGCCGGGCGAGCCGCCTTGATCGCCTCGATGTATGATCGCGGATGGGCGAGCGCGATGCGCTCCTCAACGTCCTCGCGTAGCGGCGCCTCGACCCGCTTCAGATCCTTGAACAGCTCGTGCGCCAGCACTTTGTCGATTGCGCGCATGCGATCCGGCCGCTCGGGATGACCGTAGCCGGTGTCATGGTTGACGAAACTCGGATGCGTGATCAGCAATGTCGACATGGCGTCCCGCCGGTTGGAGTTATCGCGGCTATCCTACACCACTCGGTCAACCGCGCACGTCGCGACGGGCCAACGTGACGCCTGGGGGCGGTTTGCTGCTGTCCGGCACAAAGAAATCAGGCGCCAGATCGACGCTCGGATCGACCCGATAGGGCTCGAAATCCCGCACGCCGCCGATGTCATGCAGGAAGGTGTCGTCAATCACGAAATTCCCAGTGAACGAGCGCGACGGCTGAGTGAAAATCAGATGCGCGGCGTCAGCCAGGATGTCGGGCTTCCGGCTCATGCGCATGACCTTGTCGCCTCCCAGCAGATTGCCGATCGCAGCCGTCGCGATGGTGGTGCGCGGCCAGAGGGCATTCACGGCGATGCCATCGGGCTTGAACTCCTCCGCCATGCCCAGCACGCACAGGCTCATCCCATACTTGGCAATCGAATAAGCCACGTGCCCCGCGAACCACTTGGCTTGCATATCCAGCGGCGGCGACAGCGTGAGGATGTGGGAGTTCTCAGCACGCTTTAGATGCGGCAGGCAGGTTTTCGAGACCAGAAACGTCCCACGGGTATTGATCCCGAACATCAGATCGAACCGCTTCAGGTCGGTCTTCTCGACAGGCGTCAGCGAAATCGCGCTGGCGTTGTTCACGCAGATATCGATACCGCCGAACGTCTCCGCGGTTTTGACTACCGCCGCTTCGACCTGATCCTCGAAGCGTATATCGCAGACCAGCGGTAGAGCCTTGCCGCCTGCAGCTTCTATCTCCTTCGCGGCCTCGTAGATCGTGCCTGGGAGTTTCGGATTCGGTTCAGCGGTCTTGGAGGCAATGGCGATGTTGGCACCGTCACGGGCGGCACGAAGCGCGATCGCGAGGCCGATGCCACGGCTGGCCCCGGTGATGAACAACGTCTTGTTCTTCAAACTGGCCATGACGGGCTCCTCGGATTGAATGGAAGAATTGGTCTTTTCAGAAACGTCTGGGTCAAGCGTTCGTTGCCGCGCGTCGCCGCAACAGGCCGGTCACCTTTTTGTACGGCCAGGAAACGACAGCCCAAACCTGCAACATGAACGTCATGACGGCGGCCGGCAGCGCCACGACCGGCAGGAAGAACAGCAGGAAAATCGCGAACCGAACAAATCGCATGCCGTTGTACAGGGCCGCGTTGCGATAACTCTCCCGGCCCTTTGGAGGCCAGAGTAGGCGCCACCACAACCGCGCCGCTGGCCACCCGATCACGCCAAGCGCCACGAACGCGATGTAGAGGTACTGATAATACGACGGCACACCGGGAACGATGCGCATTTCCAGCTCTTTTTCGCGCTCCGAGCTGGTCAGGTCCATTTCGAGCGCTGACGTCGCGACCTTACCTGTCAGTTCAGTGAAAATCGTCGAAGCCACTCCGCCACCGCTGTCGGTTGGCGGGCTCAGCGCATCGCTACGTTGCGGATGGACTGAAATCGCAACCCGGCCATTCGCGCGCCTGGAGGCTGTTACGCTGAGAGGTGCATCCGCGTCGGCGACCGCATTCAGAAAATCAGCGGTCGTCGGACGTTTCATCGCCTGTTTGAGACCCGCGATCTCGATGCGTTGCCAGAGCCAGTTGCGCGCACCCGGCTGGCGTGGACTCCTGGCATGCAGCACGACGACGTTGACATCCGTTCCCGCCGCCGCGCGGATCAGATCATCGATTGCAAGGCTGTGCTCCGACCCATCGGCCGGACGAAAATGCAACGTTCGTCCCTCGACCCGTCCGGAGATCACGACCGTCTGGCCAGGAATAGCCCGCACCGCATCAGCAAACCCCTTCGGGTCGATCGTATCGGTGAGCACCTGCTTGCTCACCGGATCGGTTCTGATGGCGGGCGATAACGTCTTCGGACCTGAAGGCTCCAAGGCGAGAACGCGGATCTTTGTCGGGATGACCGGACGCGCGAGCTGCCAGACTGCTTCGTTGAACATTCTTTGTTCAGCGACGGGCAGGAGCAAGTTCGGGCGAATCTCGGCCTGCAGCACACCACCAGCCGCAGACGGACGGCGGAGCAGATAGCTTTCCTTGCCGACCAACACGCGCAGATCGGCGTCTTTCGGAAGCAAATCAACGTGGGCGCGGTTGGTGAAAAGTGCATCCTCAGGCAGCAGCAGTGTCAGCTTGGACTGCCCGGCTTCAGGCGCGAGAATGCGCGCGATGCGTTGCATTTCGCCGGGTGTACCGACAGTGAACCGCTCACCCGCGAGATTTGTGAACGTCCAATGCCCCTCCTGGGACACCGTCGCGCCAAGGGTTGCTCCCTTGGGCCCTGGCGGAGGAAGAACCTTCAAATGCGCCGCGACATTGTCCAACGTCCCAGCGCCATGGCGCGCAACTTTGCCGCCCGCTTCTCCGGCTTCCTGCAAAAGCCGCGACAGCCATCCGGCATCTGCGCCGGGCGATGCGATCAGAACGCCAAGCATCGCCAGGGCTACAATGATCCACCGGCCGCCACCCATCAGGATCAGCCCCGCCCTGCAGTTTTGAAATCTGGCTTGCGCTTCTCAAGAAAGGCGGCGAACGCCTCCTGAGCTTCCGACGACGACATTTGATCGCGGAACAAGCGGGCTTCTTCCACGATGCGCGCCGACACTGCGCTTGGATTTCCCCTGAGCAACTGCCGCGCGATCGCGAGTGCTTCAGGCGGCTTGGAAGCCAGCTTGGCCCCCGCTCCCCGTGCCGTCGCTTCAAGCTGATCGGCAGGCACGATCGCGTTGATCAGCCCAGCCTCCCGCGCTCGTTCAGCGTTGAACGTCTCACCCAGGATCAGCAGCTCGAACGCGCGGGCATAGCCGAGCCGCAGTGGCGCCAGTAAACTGGACCCCGCCTCCGGCACAACTCCGAGATTGAGAAACGGCGTAGAAAAACGTGCCGTTGGCGTCGCATAGACGAGATCGCAGTGAAACAGCAGCGTTGTGCCGATGCCGACCGCCAATCCGTCAACAGCCGCGATCATCGGTTTCT
>JAEYYQ010000447.1 GCA_023428365.1 Pseudomonadota bacterium
CGCACAGAGTTACGAGAAGCGCGGCGTCAGCGAGAAAGAAGCGGAGCGCCGGGCTTGGGCGACCGTTAATAAGGACGACGGCGGTGGCAATCAGCCCGGCGGATCGGGACGCGGCGTTCATACAGGGCCCCCTGCAGCCCATAGAGGCGGAAAACTTGTTGGCAAAGCGTCCGCGTCGCGGCCCGCAGCAGAACGCTCAGCGTCCGCGAAGAAAGCAGCTCAGACGCGAAAGAAACGTAGCCATTAAATCGCGTGATCTCGCCGGCTTGCAGGAAAAAGGGTTCGACGTGGCGCTCGAACGAAGTTCACAGCGATTACGAAACCCGGTGCGGAACCATAATAATGAGTTGATGTTGCATTCCCAGGCCTAGTGGATCGCAACAACGGAGAAAGGTCATGGCCGAAGATTTATCCGGCAAAAGGGTCGCCATCCTGGTAACCAACGGCTTTGAGGAAGTGGAACTCACCGAGCCGCGCAAGGCTCTCGACTTAGCGGGCGCAGTCACGCAGATCGTGTCACCCTCGGACGAGACCGTACGCGCATGGTCGTTCATCAATTGGGGCGACGAATACCCTGTCGATCAAGCGCTCGACCAAGCGAAACCAGACGAGTTCGACGCCTTGCTCCTGCCGGGCGGTGTGCTCAGCCCCGACAAACTGAGGATCGAGCCAAAGGCGGTCGCGTTCGTCAAAGCGTTTGTAGATGCCGGCAAGCCGATCGCCGCTATCTGCCACGGACCATGGACCTTGATCGAAGCCGGAGCAACGCGCGGCAGGCAAATGACGTCTTACCCGTCTCTAAAGTCCGATCTGGTGAATGCTGGCGCCAAATGGGTCAATCAGGAAGTCGTGGTCGACAATAGGCTAGTGACAAGCCGCAACCCGGACGACATACCGGCCTTCATCGAAAAGATGATCGAGGAATTTGCCGAAGGGCGTCATAGCCAAGCGGCAGAATAAGGTGCTGCGATTTTGCCCAACCGCAGCAGCAGTCCCCTCGGTAGAGCGGTGGCGACGGACGCGTTACTCTCCACCAGCAATGACACTGAGATGCTCGGCCCAATCGCCGCTTGCTTGGGCTTTAGTAGGCCACAAACGCTCAGCCTTCGAGCATGCTACGCGCTGGCTCCTCTGCGAGCGCACGTTTGATCTCCGTGGCCCCTGGCGTTCCGCGTTTCAGCGCCTTTTCCATGTTCTCAATGTATTTCGGCATGCGTTTGGGCGGCAACAGTGGCTCGTTGGGGTCGACGACGGCCTCGACCAGTGCGGCACCGTCATGCGCGAAGGCGGCACGAAGCGCGCTTTCGCAATCCTCGGCCGTTTCCGCTGTCCAGCCGCAAATGCCCATGGATTCGGCGCCCTTCACGAAATCGATCGGCTGCAGGTCGCATTCGTATTCGGGATTGCCGAGGAACATCATCTGCTCCCACTTGATCTGGCCAAGCGTGTTATTCTTGAGCACGACGATCTTAATGGGAAGCTTGTAGCGCGTGATGGTCGCGAGCTCGCCCAGCAGCATGCTCAAGCCGCCGTCGCCGACGAACGCGACGACCTGCCGATTGGGAAACGCGATACCGGCCGCGATCGCGTACGGGATCGCGCACCCCATCGTGGCCATGTGGCCAGAGACGCCATACATCTGGTTGTCGGTCAGTTCGACATGGCGCGCACAAAGACCGGTATTGTGACCGGAGTCCGAGACTACAATGGCGTCCGGTGCGAGATGACCGCCGAGTGCCTGCGCGATGGCCTGCGGCTTCATTGGCTTGACTGGCTTATCCGCCGACTCTCTCAAAAGATCGCGCCAGGCTTTCATCCTCTTTTGCGCGCCTTCGAGAAAGCTGCGATCCGGTTTGCGCTGCAGTTGCTTGTTCAGCAAGCGCAGCGTCACGGAGGCATCGCCGGCCAAGCCCACTTCCGCTGGAAAACGCAGGCCAATGCGGGTCGCATCACGATCGATCTGCACGCCGCGCGCCTGGTCAGGCTTGGGATAGTATTCGATATAGGGAAACGTGCTGCCGACGATCAGCAGCGTGTCGCAGTCTTCCATTGCTTCCTGTGATGGGCGCGTGCCAAGAAGGCCAACGCCGCCCGTCGTCAGCGGATGCGCATCCGGCAGCACTGCCTTGCCGAGCAGCGCCTTGATGACAGGAGCGCCGAGTCGCTCGGCGGTTTCGATAAGCTCTTCGCGCGCACCGAGCGCTCCCTGTCCCGCGAGAATTGCGACCCGCTTACCGGCGTTGAGAACCTCCGCCGCGCGCGCAATGTCGTTGTCGGACGGAATCCGCCGCGCATCGGCCTCGGCCAGCGAAACGTGGTGTTTGACGTTGCGCGGCGAGCGCGGCGCGTCCTCCACCTCCTGCTCCTGGACATCGGTCGGGATGGCGACATGCGCGACGCCGCGCTCCGCCAACGCCGTCCGGCACGCGAGCGATACGACGTTCTCCACCTGCGCTGGCCCCATGTCGGGCCGAATAGCGCGCCACGTCCATGAACAGGCGCGTGTGATCGACATCCTGCTGGGTGTGGGTATCGGTAAGATCATGATAGGGCAGACCGGTGATGGCGAGCACTGGCGCGCGGTCCGCCTTGGCATCGTAGAGGCCATTGAGGAGATGGATGCCGCCGGGGCCGGTCGTGGCCAGGCAGCAGCCGAGCTTTCCGGTCCACTTGGCATACCCGCACGCCATCAGCGCGGCCGATTCCTCGTGGCGGACCTGCACGAAGCGGACCTGATCCTTGCGCGTGCGGATCGCCTCCATGATCCCGTTGATGCCGTCACCGGGCATCCCGAAGATGACGTCAACGCCCCAAGCCTTGAGCGTTTCTATGAGGACATCCGAAGCATTGCGGGGCATTGGTGGTCCTCCACCTTAGAGGATGGGTTTGCCGCCGGTGACGGCGATGGTGGCGCCGGAGACGTAGCTCGAGAGAGGATCGGCGAGCATGACGAATGCCGTCGCGAGCTCCGCCGGTTGGCCGGGCCGCTTCATCGGCACCTGCTTTCCGAAGTTGGACACCGACTCTTCCGGCAGCGTCGATGGGATGAGCGGCGTCCAGATCGGACCGGGCGCCACGGCATTGGCGCGGATGCCCTTCTCCGCCAACAACTGCGCAAGGCCGGCCGTGTAGTTCTGAATGGCGCCTTTGGTGGTGGCGTAGGCGAGCAGGGTCGGATTTGGTGTGTCGGAATTGATCGAAGCCGTGTTGATGATGGCGCTGCCGGGCTGCATATGCGCGACTGCGGCTTTTGTCAGATAGAACATGGCGTGGATGTTGACCTTGAAGGTGAGTTCCCACTCCTCATCGGAAATATCGCCGATCTGCTTGAAGCTCGCTTGATGGGCCGCGTTATTGACGAGGATGTCGATGCCGCCCAGCTCGGACACCGCTTTCTCGATGATCGTCCGGCAATGCGCGGCATTCTGAATATCGCCCGGCACCAACAGCGCCTTTTGACCGGCGGCTTCGACCAGCTTTTTCGTTTCCTCGGCATCCTCGTGCTCTTCCAGATAGGAAATGAGCACGTCGGCACCTTCGCGCGCATAGGCAATGGCAACGGCGCGGCCGATCCCACTATCGGCGCCGGTGATCACCGCCTTCTTGCCGTTGAGGCGTCCGGAGCCCTTGTAACTCTCCTCGCCATGATCCGGGACCGGCTTCATCTTGGCCGTAAGACCCGGCATCGGCTGCTTCTGTTTCGGAAACGGTGGTTGCGGATGCTGTGATGAGGTCACGGGATGGCTCGCAGGTTCGGATTGGGGCGGGCGCGGCGCCGTGAGGGCAATGCACTTTGCGCTTCATGTTCCAACACGGCGATGTGCTTGAAGTTCCCGTCCGAATCGCTCTGCCTCGGCTCTTGCACGCACGATCCGAACGGCTATGTCTCAGACAGCATCCTGATCAGACTGGAAGAAACCTTGGCACGACGCACCGGCAGCGCTGATCTTCCCCTCCATGGCGGGCGCGTACCGGCCTGGCTCGGACAGCGTATGTCCGTGCTCGGCGCGGTCATTGTCGAGGCCATCACCCATCATTACGGCCGCGATGAAGTCCTGCGGCGCCTTTCGCACCCGTTCTGGTTTCAGTCCTTCGGTGCGGTCATGGGCATGGATTGGCACTCATCCGGCATCACCACGAGCGTCATCGGCGCCCTCAAGCGCGGGCTCGCTCCCCTGGGTGGAGAACTCGGCATCCATGTGTGCGGCGGCCGCGGCAGGCATTCGCGCCGCACGCCCGATGAACT
>JAEYYQ010000467.1 GCA_023428365.1 Pseudomonadota bacterium
AGACGTATCCGCAATGGCGTCGACGCCAAAAGTCGTGATCTGCGTGCTCATGCTCAGCTCATCTCTGTTAGAGTGCAGTCTGAGGAGATCTGATGCCCCCTTCTGCTGCTGTTAGACGAAAGATATAGGCTTGTTCGCATTTGCGGTAGACGGATTGCGGCATTGCAGCAATGCAGTCGATGCATGCTGGGCGTTCCGTCGCATGGCTGGACGGTACAGCGTTCAGGTTCGATTCACTTTCGCAGCACTGAGGAGTGCAAAACATGTTTCAAAGCTTCGAAGCGCCGGCTGAAAGAACCGACGCCTCCGATCGTATCGCGCGGCTGCGCCGGCTCCTCGAAAACCTGCATGTCGATGCCGTCCTCGTCCCTCGCGCCGATGAACATCAAGGCGAGTACGTACCCGCCTGTGCGGAGCGGCTGACCTGGCTGACCGGCTTTTCGGGTTCGGCCGGCCTGGCTATCGTAACTCTTCGTGATTTCGGGCTTTTCGTCGACGGTCGCTATACCGTTCAGGCGCGCAAGCAGGTCCGGAATGATAACGTCGAAATCCTGCAGATCCCCGCCGCGAAGCCCACCGACTGGCTGCAGCAGAAGCTGAAGCCTGGCGCTGTCATCGGCTTCGACCCGCGGCTTCATACTGTTGCCGAGGTGGAGCGGCTTACGGAGGCTCTCTCCACGGCTCAGATCAAGTTGAAAGCCCTCACCCGCAATCCCGTCGATCAGGTCTGGGGAGCGGATCGGCCACCCGCACCTCAGGGGCCCGTCCGGGCGCATCCGCTGCGCTACGCAGGCATCGCTGCGGAGGATAAAATTGCTGCACTGCAAAAAGAATTGAAATCTGCTTCCCAGGACGCGGTGGTCCTGACCCTGCCCGACTCGGTAGCATGGCTATTCAACATTCGCGGCTCGGATGTTGCCCATAACCCGGTACCGCTGGCATTCGCTATCGTCCCGGCCCAGGGCAAGCCCGAGATTTTCATCGCCAAGGCCAAACTCGACAGCGAAGCCAAGGCGCATTTGGCCAGTTTCGCGAAAATCACCCCGCCGGATGCCTTCGGCGAGAAACTGGCCGCCCTCAAAGCGTCAGGCAAAAGCGTTCGGCTCGACCCGAATACAGCCTCCTGGTGGGTCGCACGCCAGCTTGGTGGTCCCAAGCGGATCAAGCGCAGCACCGATCCGTGCATACCGGCGAAAGCACGCAAGAACACCACCGAGATCGAGGGTTCTCGCGCGGCTCAGCTTCGCGACGGCGGCGCCGTCACCCGTTTCCTGGCGTGGTTCGATCGTGAGGCCCCCTCGGGCAAGCTCGACGAGATCACCGCCGCAAAAACGCTTGAGCAATTTCGCGCCGAAACCCAGGCGCTGAAGGATATCAGCTTCGACACCATCTCCGGTTCCGGCCCGAACGGAGCCATCGTGCACTATCGCGTCACCGAAGCCACGAATCGGACCCTGAAGCCGGGCGATCTCTACCTCATCGACTCCGGCGGCCAGTATCTCGACGGCACGACCGACATCACCCGCACCATCGCTGTCGGCAAACCGAGCGCCGGAATGCGGGAGCGTTTCACACTCGTCCTGAAGGGGCATATCGCGATTGCGACGGCACGCTTTCCCAAAGGAACGCGCGGCATCGATCTCGACCCGTTTGCCCGCCGTCCGCTCTGGGAGCGAGGTCTCGATTTCGATCATGGCACCGGCCACGGCGTCGGCAGCTATCTGTCTGTGCACGAAGGGCCGCAATCGATCTCGAAGCGCGGCATGGCCGAGCTGGAACCGGGGATGATCATCTCCAACGAGCCCGGGTACTATAAAGAAGGCGCTTACGGCATCCGCCTCGAAAACCTCGTGGTCGTCACCGAGCCTGCGGAGATACCCGGCGGCGACCGCC
This sequence comes from Pseudomonadota bacterium, assembly GCA_023428365.1. GTDB lineage: Bacteria > Pseudomonadota > Alphaproteobacteria > Rhizobiales > Hyphomicrobiaceae > ZC4RG25. The sequence goes on from JAEYYQ010000467.1 coordinate 1,894, forward strand.
CCATGATGGGCTTCGAGACGTTGACGCTGGCACCATTCGACCGTCGCCTGATCGACGTTTCCCTGTTGACACGTGCCGAGCGGGCATGGCTCGACGCCTATCACGACCGCGTACGCGAGATGGTCGGGCCGCAGGTTGCTCCCGAGGATCGATCCTGGTTCGAGGAAGCTACTGCGCCCCTCAAATAGCCCTGCGCAAAGCGGCGCCTTAGACCATCATGCTGCGAAACAGCACGGCGCTCGCCACGCCAATGACGACGACCGGAAGCAGCGGCAGTCGGGTTGCCGCGATGAGTGTCACGGCAGCCGCGCAGATATCGGGCAGGCCGCCCTTCGCCAATGACGGCGCGATGACTGCCGTCAGCACTGCAACCGGCAAAGCGTCGAGCGCGGCCCGCGTGCGAGGCGTCAGTTGAACGAACTGAATCAGCCACAATCCGCCGACGCGCGTAAACCAAGTCGCGACCGCCATGGCAAGGATCGCTGCCAGATTTTCCGGATCGACAGTCATGAGGGCTGCTCGGGGCGATAAAGAGCAAGCAACAGCGCAACGACCATGCCGACGATCCCGCCGATCATCACATGCCAGACTCCGCCCAACAGCGCTTGTGCAGCAACGGCAGAGACCGCACTCGCCGCTATGACCAGTGCCGTTCCGTTGCCCCGCCAGAACGCGACGATCAGGCCGATAAAGATCGCCGTGAACGCGAAATCGAATCCCCATGCGGTTGGATTCTGTACGGCAGGCCCTACGATTGCGCCTGCCACCGTCCAGATCAGCCAATTGGCGTACAGCAGCGCGGCAAGACCGGTATAGAAAGCAGGGTGCAATCGCCCCTGAGCGGCGCGGCGTTCAGCCAACGCCCAAATCTCATCCGATAAGAACAGCATGCCGAAGACACGCTGAAACCAGCTGAACGCTCCGAGATTTCGACTGAGGGACGCGCTCATCATCACGTGACGCAGATTGATGGTCAGCGCTGTTACACCAAGCAGCAGCCAGGGCGCGGGGTCTCGCCAGATATCGACGGCGACCAGTTGCGAGCTGCCAGCAAACACCAGCGCGCTCATCAACCCAACTTCGAGTGGCGACAGTCCCTTTTGCGCCGCGAGCGCACCCAACAGAAGCGCGAAAGGAATAACCGCGACGGCCGCCGGGAGAATTGCGACCGTGCCCGCGCGAAATTCAGCCCAAGCGGAATGCTCCGCTATTGCTGACTGATCAGGCTCAGCCACTCGTCCTCCGTCAGCACAGCGACACCGAGTTCACGCGCCTTCGTCAGTTTCGATCCGGCATCTGCTCCGGCAATGACGTAATCTGTTTTCTTGGAAACCGAACCAGCCACTTTGGCGCCGAGCCGCTCCGCCTGCGCCTTGGCCTCGCTGCGCGTCAGGCGCTCCATGCTGCCGGTGAACACCACCGTTTTGCCGGTAACAGACGACGC
>JAEYYQ010000537.1 GCA_023428365.1 Pseudomonadota bacterium
ACCGCGGCGACACGTTCCGCAGTCTGGTCAAATCCTTGCCGGGAGTGGCTGCGCCGGGTGCGCCCTATGCGAGGTGATTCAGCGGGTAGATTGAGCGTTTGTGCTGGCGCGAGGACGGCTCCGACGAGAAGAGGGAGGCGCCGATGAGGATTTCGCGGGCCGACCGCAGCCTTTTCGCCGAATGGTGGTTCACCGTCGATCGCGTCCTGCTGACGGCGATCCTGGTGCTCGCGGGCACGGGATTGGTTCTGTCGCTGGCGGCGAGCCCGGCTGTTGCCATCAAGAAGGGCTTTGCACCGTTCTATTTCGTCGAACGGCATCTGGCGTTCACAATCATCGGGGTTATTCTGATGTTCGTGGTTTCGCTAATGCAGCCACGCATGATCCGGCGGATGGCGCTGATCGTCTTCGTCTGCTCAGTCACCGTGATGATTGCGGTGCTGATCGGTGGCGAGGAGATCAATGGCGCCCGGCGTTGGCTGCGGATTGCCGGCTTTTCGCTGCAACCCTCGGAGCTGGCCAAGCCATGCTTCGTCGTTCTGGCTGCTTGGGCATTCGCTGAGAGCCAGAAGCGGATCGACATGCCGGCGCGGACCTTGGCCTGTGCTCTCTACGTCGTGTTCGCTAGCGCATTGATCCTGCAGCCGGATGTTGGCCAGACCCTGCTTATCAGCACGGTTTGGGGCACATTGTTTGTCCTGTCGGGGCAGCCGCTAATTTGGGCAGCAGGTCTCGCCGGGCTGGGAGCTGCGGGGCTGGCTGTCGCTTACTTCAGCCTCGGCTACGTGCAGTCTCGCGTGAACAACTTCTTCAGTCCGAGCGCCGATGAAACGTCTCAGACAGCGCGCGCGCTGCAGTCGTTTGTCGAAGGTGGATTTTTGGGGCGCGGCCCCGGCGAAGGGACCATCAAGACGGCACTACCGGACGCCCATACGGATTTCATTTTCGCCGTCGTGGCGGAGGAATATGGCGCTATCGCGTGCCTTGCGCTCGTTGGGCTGATCGCCTTCATCGTGTTGCGCGCGTACTTCCGCACGTTCGGGGAGAGCGATCCGTTCGTTCGTCTCGCAGTGGCCGGGCTGACCGTGATGTTCGCGATGCAGGCGGCCATCAATATGGCGGTCAACGTCGGCCTGATGCCCGCTAAGGGCATGACGCTGCCGTTTATTTCGGCGGGTGGTTCGTCGCTGTTGTCGGTTTCCCTGTTGATGGGCATGGTGTTAGCCCTCACTCGGCGCCGCGCCGACGCTGTGCGCTTGAGAAGGCCGCAATTACCCCTCACAACCGACCAACTTGGACAACTTGGATCAACAACGCAGTGAACTCATCATCGGTCATGCTTGCCGCCGGCGGCACCGGCGGCCACCTGTTCCCCGCATTAGCGCTGGCTGAAGAGCTGGCGAGGCGGAACGTGGCCGTCGACCTGATGACCGATCTGCGCGGTGATCGCTACGGCACGGATTTTCCGGCGCGCCAGATCTATCGCGTGCCCTCGGCAACGATTTCCGGTGAGAAGCGCTCGATCCTGGGAACGGCCAAGACAGCGATGACGCTCGGCAGGGGCATTCTGAACGCCTATCAGACTCTCGGCCGTGTGCGCCCGGGTGTAGTTGTCGGTTTCGGTGGCTATCCGTCGTTTCCGCCGCTCGTTGCCGCCAGTCTGCGCCGCATTCCAACGGCGCTGCATGAGCAGAACGCTGTACTCGGCCGGGCCAACCGGATGCTGCTCAGCCGGGTTTCGGCCATTGCGACGTCGTTCGCGAAGGTCCGTCATCTCGATAGCGCGAGCGGCAAGGCCCGGTTCACGGGGAATCCAGTGCGCGGTGCGGTGCTCGATTGGGCAGCCCAGCCCTATCTGCCGCCTGTTGCCAATGGTCCGATTTCGCTGCTGATCTTCGGCGGTAGCCAGGGTGCGCGGTACTTTTCCGACGCCGTGCCTCCTGCCATCGCGCGTATGCCGTTCGCGGTGAGACAGCGCCTGCGGATCGTGCAGCAGTGCCGTGAGGAGGATCTTGATCGGGTTCGTCAGGCCTATGCCGACAGCGGAGTCGCGGCGGAACTCGCGACGTTCTTCCGCGATCTGCCCGAGCGGATGGCGAAGGCACATCTGGTGATTGGCCGCGCAGGCGCGTCATCGGTGGCGGAGCTGACTGTTCTGGGGCGTCCGTCGTTGCTGGTGCCGCTGCCGCATGCAATCGACAACGACCAGCTTCAGAACGCGAGCCAGCTCGCTGCCGCCGGTGGTGCGCTGTGCATCGCGCAGAGCGAGCTGACGCCGCAACGGCTGGCGGAAGAAGTTGCACAACTCGCGGGTGATCCGGATGCGCTCGCGCGTATGGCCGCGGCGGCGAAAGCAGAGGGGCGGCCGGATGCCGTCATCCGGCTGGCGGATCTTGTCGAGGAGCTCATGAGCCGGCGGACGGTGCCGATTGGCGCCCACGCCGGAGCGACGAACTGAGGAAGACCAATGGAAATACCTCGCGGAATTGGCACCATCCACATCCTGGGCATCGGCGGCATTGGCATGAGCGCCATTGCCGAGATCCTGCACGACAAAGGCTTCAGCGTGCAGGGTAGTGACCAGAAGGAGAGCGCCAACGTCAAACGTCTGCGCACCAAGGGGATCACGGTGTTCGTCGGCCATGACGCAGCCAATCTTGCGGGAGCGAAATTCGTTGTCATTTCGACGGCGGTGAAACCGGGCAATCCGGAACTCGATGCCGCGCGCGCGCAGGGCCTGCCGATCATCCGTCGTGCCGAGATGCTGGCGGAACTGATGCGGCTCTATTCGACGGTTTCGGTGACGGGCACGCACGGCAAAACCACAACGACGTCGATCATCGCGCACGCGTTCGAGGCGGCAAAACTCGATCCGACTGTGATCACCGGCGGCATCATCAACACCTGGGGCTCGAACGCGCGGCTCGGGCAGGGCCCGTGGATGGTGGTCGAGGCCGATGAATCCGATGGTACCTTCATCAAGATCCCGACGCAGATCGGCGTCGTGACCAACATCGATCCGGAGCATCTCGATTACTTCAAAAATGTCGAGAACATGCATGCGGCCTACGAGGAATTCTATCGCAACATTCCCTTCTACGGCCTTGCTGTGACGTGCATCGATCATCCGGTGGTGCGCGAGATGGTGGACCGGCTACAGCTTCGTCGCGACGGGCGGCGGCTGATTACGTACGGTGCCAGCAAGGACGCTGACATCGTGCTGGGTGCTGTGCGCTCGGACGGCCTCAACACAATCTTTGATGCCGAGCTGGGCGCGCGCGTTGCCGGTGGTGCACGGCGGCTGGAAGGCTGGAACGTGCCAGTGCCCGGAGAGCACAATGCGCTCAACGCGCTGGCGGCTATTGCGGTGCTGTCCGAAGCGGGCATTCCTGACGATGTCATCCGGCAGTCATTGGCGTCGTTCTCGGGCGTCAAACGTCGCTTCCAGCTCACCGGCACGTGGAAAGGCGTTTCCGTGTTCGATGACTATGGTCATCACCCGGTTGAGATTGCTGCCGTGTTGAAGGCCGCGCGCGCAGGCGCCAAGGGCCGCGTGATCGCCTGTGTCGAGCCGCACCGCTATTCGCGCGTCCGTGATCTGTTCGATGAATTTTCCGCGTGTTTCAGCGATGCCGATAGCGTGATCGTCACGCCGCTTTATTCCGCGGGTGAACAGCCGATCGACGGTGTCGATCATCGCACGCTGGCGGAAGGCATCCGGGCGACCGGCCATGGTGATGTGACGGCGGTTGAATCCGAGCGCGACATCGTCCCCGTGCTGCGGAAAATCGGCGGCGCTGGCGACATGGTCATCTGCCTGGGCGCTGGCAATTCGACGGAGTGGGCGCACGCCCTGCCGGGTTGGCTGGAACTTGAGCCCACGCGCGCAGGAGGGCTGGTGTGAGCTTCCCCGATCTCACGGCGGATCTCGCCGCCCGCATGCCGGATCTCAAGGGACGTCTGACGGCCAACGCGCCGATGTCGGCGATCACCTGGTTCCGTGTCGGCGGCCCGGCGCAGGTGCTGTTTTCACCGACGGATGAAGCCGATCTCGCGTATTTCCTGTCGCGCGCGCCTGCTGATCTGCCCGGGACCGTGGGGGGGCTGGGCTCCAACCTGCTGGTCCGCGATGGTGGTATCCCCGGCGTCGTGATCCGTTTGGGACGTGGCTTCGCTGATGCCAAGGTCGAGCCCGGTCATCGCTTGCGCGTCGGTACGGCGTTGCCG
>JAEYYQ010000541.1 GCA_023428365.1 Pseudomonadota bacterium
CGGCAACGCCGGCCTGGGCGATCGCCCGAGCCTTCTTCACAAAATACTGCATGGATCAATGCCTTTTGGACGAGTTACCGATCTGGTTCGACTCGGACGCAAGCACTCAACACACGCAAACACTTCAAACACTCTGGCCGCTACAGATCGGTCAGTCAGTTCTGGCTTTCGCCGCCGCCCAAACGCAGAACTCGCACATGCTTGCGCTCTACAGCGCCGCCCATGTCAGCGATGCTGCGCAACGCCAGCGAGATTTCACCGCGCATGTTGGCTGACGCGAGCGACTCTGCCTGTCCCGGCGTCAATTCCAGGGTGGCGACGTTGCCTTCAGCATTCTTCTTGCCTTCACGGGCTTCGATCTGCTGCCCGACCGCTAACACGCGGATATTCTCGAAAAGGGTTTCGCTAGGTGCGGCGGAACCGCTGCCACGCTCGCGCAGCGTCAGGATCACATCGACCCGATCATTGGGCAGAATGAGCTTTCCGGCTGCAGACACTTCGGTGATCTTGGTTGAGATCGCTCTCATGCCTGCGGGCAGAATGGCCGCGAGCACGCCGCCGCTGCCGGGTTTGATGAGTTTGTTTTCCGTGACCGGCTCGCCCGCCAGCATCGGCGCGCGCGCAATCGATCCGGTGAAGTCTTTTGCAGCCGCCGGCTTATTCGCCTTCGTGATGAAGGCACCGCCAACCGCATCAGCCGGCCAATCCTGCCAACGGAAGTTGCTTTCGGTTGCGACGTGGCCAAGGCCGATGTCGGCGCGCGCGACCAGAACCTGCGCAACGTTGATTTTTTCCGTCTGCACCACAGGCTTCGGTGGCTTCATCAAGCCGCGCATTCCGACGAACGCAAGCAGCCCGGCCCCCAACGCAATGGAGATCCCAATGACCTGAGCCCGCTTCATCGTGAAATTGCCCCCCCGAGCAACGCGGGACTGACCCACGTTCCTGGAGACCCTGCGCCGATAATCCTCAACGACGGGTTAATCGGAGAGCAAAATCGTGACACTCTGCATGATCGCAAGGGAACTGTGGCGGTAGAAACTCAGCCGCTCAAACCTGCGATCCAGGGAAGAGTGGGGTACACCAGCATACCGGCGCCGGCCAACGCGATGCCGTATGGGATGCCGTGTCTGGAGTCGTGCAAACGCATCGCCCAGTCCTGCTTGGTGAGCCATAGCGGAGGAAGGATCCGCCGGTACATCAGCAGCACGACCGCGAGGGCGCCACCGAACATTGCCGTCCACACGAGGAATGGTATGAGATTGCCAAAGCCAAGCCACAGAGCGGCCGCGGCCAGAAGCTTGGCATCGCCGCCACCCAGCCATCCGCGTGAGAACATCGCAATGCCGATGGCCAGCATCATGGCACCGGCACCGAGATGGCTCGCATAATCGGCCAAGGGCATTCCGGCGAGCGGTGCCGAGAACAAAAACCCCAGCAACAGTGCCAAAGAAGCGTGGTTTGGAATTCTGTATGTCAGAAGGTCCATGACGCCGGCGAATGCCATCGCGACAGGAAACACGAGAAGAAGCGGATACTCCAGCACGCAGGACCTCCAAGGTACCTGGGGCGCCCCCCGCCCTCAGTTGAAGCCAGTTAAGGCAGGCTACGGTCAAAACGCAGTTAACGGATCAGCGAATTTCGGTCGCCTATTGAACGCTGGCATACGCGTCAGCCACTTTCTGGAAGACGGCGCCGAGTTCCTGACCTGCGCTGGTGACCGAGGTGACGATCGCCACCGAAATCAGCGAAGCGATCAGCGCATATTCAATCGACGTCGCGCCGTCTTCGTTCTTGAGAAATCGCTCAACGATAGCAGGCATGGCACTCCCCTTCGCAGATCTCACATAAAGCAAAGGCCGCTCAGCCCAATTGAGCTGAACGGCCTTTTGCAGGAGCCTGCAATGGCCCAAAAATCACTGCGCGTTCGCAGTCGCCAGGTCCGTCTGGACCCGAGTGAAGGTGGCTTCGATCTCGTCGCCAACCAGAGTAGCGGAGGTGATGATACCAACAGCGATAAGGGCTGCGATCAGACCGTACTCGATAGCCGTGGCGCCCGACTCGTCATTCACAAAACGCGAAAACAGATTCATTGACTCTCTCCCACAATGTTCACCGGCGCCCCAGCGCCGCACCCGGTTGCGAACTGCGAACCGAACACGACCGAACCTACGCTCCAGGTCTTGACGGCAAGTAAATAAAAGGGAGGCGCAGATGTTTTTTAGATGTTAAGCTTGTGTTTATTCTGGAAATGGGGGTATTTCTCACAAATTGTACAAGTATAACTTCGGGTATTCTTGGGTTTACGTAAAATCATCCAGTGCGAATTGCCGATTATCGTAGCTAATAATAGGTGAATTTGGCGGGATATTTTGTCTAATTCAATCCCGTAATACAATTCATCCGACGACCGAGATCTTGTTTCAGCTCGTGAACTCAACGTTTGAGCACTGCGGAGTCTGGCGTTAGCAAAAGAATGTAGTCGCCACTACATCCAGCGCCGGCCTTTTCGGTCAGATTGCCGCACATTGAACTCACCAACGCGTATGAGCGCGACTTGCTAACCATGCAATCGCGAAATCTTCTCTCGGCAATACTCCCTTCAGGATTATGCGGTGTTCTGAGCAGATCACACCGCTCTGCCGGTCGCGAGTAGATGCCATGCTGAGAACGATGATAGAGAACTGGCGGACACGTCACCTCCGTGCACGGATGGTGACGATGGCCGCTCTGCGCAATACGGACGGCGTGACGGCAATCGAATTTGCCATGGTCAGCCTGCCGTTCTTCATGATGATGTTCGGGCTGATTCTGGTCGGGCTCTATTTCTTCACGACATTCACGCTGGAGAACGCGGTTGATCAGGCCGCGCGTTTGATCCGCACGGGACAGGTTCAGCAGCAAGGCATGTCGGCCGACGACTTCAAGCTCGAGGTTTGCAAATGGACGCCGCAGTACGTCGATTGCGACGGAAAACTGCGCGTCAACGTGCAAAGCTATGCGGAGTTCGGCGACGTCGTAGCGCCGTCCTGCACGGACTCCGGCGGGAATTTGATTCCCCCGGCCGCGACCTTGTTCGAAACCGGAGCCTCCAGCGAAGTCGTGCTCGTCACCGTTTGCTACGAGTGGGAGCTGGCCGGGAAACTTCCGTTCCTGCAGCTCAGCAACATGGCCAACGGGTCGGCGCTGATCCAAGCTGCCTCAACCTTCCGGACTGAACCCTATGAAGATTGATGCCCACTGGAGCGAGTTTTCCATGCGCGCAGTTTTCGCCTCGACGGTGCCGACGCGCATCTGGCGCGGCGCGCGCCGTCTGCTTAAGAACCGCGACGGCGTCGCCGGGATCGAGTTCGCATTCATCATGCCGATCATGATCTTGATGTTCATCGGCACGGTGGAGTTCAGTCAGGCTCTGACCGTCGATCGCCGCGTGACGCAGATCGCCAGTTCGTCCGCCGATCTGATCGCCCGGCAAAAGAAGATCACGACCACCGAAGTCGACGGCGTGATGCAGATCATCGATCATCTGATCCGTCCATTTGATCCGAACCTCCTTCGCGTCACGGTCGTCAACGTCATCGCCGACATCGAGGACGCCAATACGACAACGGTCTGCTGGTCCTATCAGCACAACGGTGGGACGAACGCCTACTCGGATGGCCAAACCTACACTTTGCCGGAGGGTATCGTTGAAGCGGGCAATAGCGTGATCGTGGCTGAGGTTGTCTACGAGTACCAGCCGATGATCTTCCAGCGCTTCCTGACAGCAGGCATGCCGTTGCGTGAGACTTTTTACCTCAAGCCGCGGCAATCGAGCTTTGTCGAATATAACGGCCACAAATGCACATAATGCGGGCATTTACGGCAGTTTACGAAAGTTAAAGTTCACCGTTTCCCACAGATTCAATCCCGGTACGGATTATTTCTTTGCCGCAGGCGATCCTGTGACCTATCTGTTGAGCTTGGTTCATTTGATCAGGCAAGGCAGACGTCCATGGGACGGCGTTCCGCACATACCCCCGAACAGCTTCGCGAGCTTATTATCAGCTCGGCCCGCGATATTATCTCGACCGACGGCTTGTCGGGCGTCTCAGCACGGGAAATCGCCCGTAAAATCGGGTATTCCCCGGGGACGCTGTACAATCTGTTCGAGAGCCTGGATGATCTCCTTCTGCACGTTGAAGCGCGCCTGCTCGACGCTCTCGATGCAAGGCTGGTGGAAGTTCCCGCTGAATCCAGTCCCGATGCGCACCTCAAGGAATTGATCCGCGCCTATACGGATTTCTGCCGTCAAAACCCGAACCTCTGTAACCTCGTCACGCAGCACAGCATGCCCCGTGGGACGCAAATGCCTGCCTGGTATCTGGAAAAACTCGATCGCGTCGTAACGCGGATCGAGGCCGCGCTGGCACCGCTATTAGCTGATCTTCCCGAGGGGCCGCAAACGCTCAAGCGGACAGCCCGCGTCGTTTGGGCGGCCGTTCAGGGTATCATCACCGTGTCGACGACCGAGAAACTGTCGAGCCTCGCCCATGACACCATGGGAAGCATGACGGATGATTTTGTTACCAACTACGTTGCGGGGCTAAAGCACTCAAATAACGCATCTATTGAGCTGAATCGCCACTAGAGGCCTCAGACGGCACAGGCGATGTTATTGATCCCGTCGTGATATCCGCGGCCGGAGCAGCATCGTTCGCAAGCCACATCGCCCCAACGAAGCCGAACCATTTATCCTCGGGTAGCAGGCGCTGCTGCAAGCCCGCCCACATGTCGCGAGACGCGATGCCATCGACGAACGGCTTTGCCGAGGGCGTCGCGATGAACAGCAGCGCCGTGATAATGGCAATGACCACCGAGTCGCCGACCTTCCGAGGATCATAGAGCTTGAAGGCCGACCCGAACGAGGCCTTGAGCCGAGTGTCGAACACATCGACGCTATAAATCTCGTCGAGGATCAGATGGGTCATGTAACCCATGAACATGAAGCCGCCTGCCAGCCAGGCGACCCCTTCGTGCCGGCCGAGCACGTTCTTGAACACGATCGCGGTCAGGAACCAGAACAGCAGGCCCGCCAGCACCGAATGCCAGATACCGCGGTGATAGGAGAAGCGATGAAAAACGGCTTCTCCGCCGTATCGGAAGAGCAAGAAGCTTCCGAGCCATAAGATCCACATTTCGGCGATCGAATACTTATAGGCAACCGAGAACAGCACGATAAACGATAAGAACACCGCGATGCCCGAGAACAGGGCGCGGCTAGGGCGCGAATCCTTGAGGTCGATGTCGGGAAGGACGCTGCCAAGTACGCCCGCCAGCGTCACGGCGATCAGATTTTCCGGCGCTATTACGTCAGCAGCGAGGGTCAACGTCGCCAGCCCGCCGCTGACGATCGTGCCGACTGCAATATGCGTGGTGAAGTTCGCCATGCCTCGCATCCCCCAAGACCGGGTGGCCGGCGACACGACGTCGTAAATCGACCAACAGGTTGGCAGATAAAGGCTGATTCGGTCATTCCCGGGGAGGCGGTGCCCCGCGAGGGCTGTGGACAAGACGTAACCGGAGCAGTCTTCAGGCCGCTAGAGCGCACTTTGGTAGGCAGCGGTGATTGCCGCGTCGGCATGGTGGCTGATGCAACTCGGTAGGGCCTTCTTCGGTAGCGCGAGTCACCTCAGGAACAGCGAAATGACCGCCGTGCTCCTATATTTGCTCCATCGAGATTGGACGTCCGGAAAGGGGCGCCATCTCCCACAGATGGAGGATGAAATGTCTGCGATATTCAGGGCGATGAGTTTCAGCGCCGCTGTGGCGATGGGCGTATTGGCGTTGTTCGCGGCCAGCACTGCCGAAGCCCGGAGAGGCGGTGGGGTCATAGAGCGAAGCTATGTCGTTCCGGGACCGTACCGGGGCTATTCGGGTTTCGTGCCGGGAACTGGTCCGCGCTCCGTCTATTGCGACTACCAGCGCATTCCTAACCGCGAGTGCAAAGTGGGTCGCGATGGCCGCGAACGCTGCAAGATTGTGAACTGGACGCTGAAGCAAGCCTGCTACTACTAGCGTTCAAGCCAGCGGCATACGCCAATGGAATTTCGGGCGAGGTCCCACCTCAGGTTGGCCTCGCCCTTTCCTTGTTGCATTGCGAGACCTTGCCCGATTGACAGGTAGACACCCTGGGACCGTTCGAGATACGTCACTGTGCTGTTTCATGGGCCTGGTTGCTGTATACGTACCGGGTCACTACTGGCTGGAGACGACACTCGTGCTACTGGGCTGCATTGCCGACGACCTGACCGGCGCCACTGATCTTGCGCTTATGCTCACCCGGAACGGTATGCGCACCGTGCAAGTCATGGGCGTGCCCGACGCGAAAATGTCGTTCGACGGCATCGATGCGGTCGTCGTTGCGCTGAAGTCGCGGACCAATCCCGCGGAAGAGGCCGTGGCGTGGTCGTTGGCCAGCGCCGATGCTCTGCTGGCGCGGGGCGCACGGCAGTTGTTCTTCAAGTACTGCTCGACTTTCGATTCCACCGACAAAGGCAATATCGGCCCGGTCGCGGAAGCACTGCTCGACAAGGTCCAGGGCGATATCGCGCTAGTCTGCCCCGCGTTTCCGGCCAACAAGCGTACAGTCTATCTCGGCAATCTGTTCGTGGGTGAGGTTCCGCTGGCTGAAAGCCCGATGAAGGATCATCCGCTGACGCCGATGCGCGATTCCAATCTCGTGCGCGTCATGCAGGGTCAGACCCGGCTGAACGTCGGTCTGGTGCCCTATGCTGTTGTGGAAGCGGGCGTTGACGCGACGCGAGACGCGTTCACTCAGGCGGCGCGTAGCGGTACGCGGTTCGCCGTCGTCGATGCGATCAGCGATCGTCATTTGGTTACCATGGGTGCGGCAGCTGCCGATCATGCTTTGATTACGGGCGGTTCCGGCGTTGCCATGGGCCTGCCCGAGAATTTTGCTCGGAAGGGCTTGCTGAAGAAGGTCACAGCGGGTGGACGCATGGCGGCTGCCAAAGGCCGCGCCCTCATTATCGCCGGAAGCTGTTCGGAGGCGACGCGTGGACAAGTGCGCGCCGCTCAGGCTGCGGGCATTCCGGCGTTGAAGGTCGATCCGCTGGACATCGCGCAAGGCAAAATCGGCGCATCGGATCTCGTTGACTGGGCGATGAAGCAGCCCGCTGACCGACCGGTGCTGATCTATTCCAGCGATGATCCCGAACATGTGCGCGCCGTCCAGGCGGAACTCGGGCGCGAGGCCGCTGGTGCTCTGGTCGAGAAGGAACTCGCGGGCGCGGCAAAGGTGCTGGTCAACAGCGGCTTCACGCGTGTGATCGTGGCCGGCGGTGAAACATCGGGAGCGGTGGTCGGAGCGCTTGAGGTGTCGGCGATCGAGATTGGGCCCGAGATCGACCCTGGCGTGCCGTGGACGCGCAGCATGGACGGGCGCGATTTGGTGCTGGCCCTGAAGTCGGGCAACTTCGGTGCGCCGGACTTCTTCCTGAAAGCCTGGGATCTGATCGGTTGATCACGGACGCGCGGATTGCAGCGGGACATCCTCGATGACGAGTGAAGCCAAATTCCGGGAGCTGATCTGCACCGCCGGAGCTTCCTTGTTCAATCGCGGCCTGACGCACGGCTCCACGGGAAACATTTCGATCAAACTCGACGACGGCGGATGGCTGATGACGCCGACCGGCTCGTCGCTTGGCACACTCGATCCGGCGCGGCTTTCTCGCCTTGATGAGAAGGGCCGTTTGCTCTCCGGAGATGCGCCGACCAAAGAAGCCTTCCTGCACACCACCATGTACGATCAGCGTCCGAAGGCGGGTGCTGTCGTGCATTTGCATTCGACGCATTCGGTCGCGGTGAGCTGTCTGGATTGTGTCGATCACAGCAACTGCCTGCCGCCAATCACGGCATATTATGTGATGCGCGTCGGATCGCTGCCGCTGGTGCCGTACTATCCGCCGGGAGATGCCAGCCTCGCCGATGCCGTCGGGAAACTGGCCGGTAAGCATCACGCGCTGCTGTTGGCAAACCATGGTCCGGTGGTCGCTGGTTCAGGGTTGTCGGCGGCGATGGACGCGATCGAAGAATTGGAAGAGACGGCGCGCTTGTTTCTGATGCTGCGCGGGCAACCGGTTCGGGCATTGACGGACGCGCAGGTCAACGAGCTCAAAATGCGTTTTCCAAGCTAAGCTGTTAATTAGTATCGACAAAGTAGGACTGAGAAAACAATGGCGAACAAGATCGATCTCGAAGGCCGCGTCGCGGTCATCACGGGTGGCGCGCAGGGCTTCGGTCGGGCTGCGACCGAGCGTTTCATTGCTTCCGGAGCCAAAGTGGCAATCTGGGATCGTGATTTGAGCCTTGCGGAAAAGACCGCCAAAGAGGTTGGCAATGGCGTCAGCGCGTTCACCTGCGACGTGACCGACCCGGCTTCGGTCGACAAGGCGCGCGATGCCACGATTTCCGCCTTCGGTAAGGTCGACATTCTCGTCAACAACGCGGGCGTGGCGGGTCCGACCGCGAAGGCGTGGGAGTATTCGCTCGAAGATCTGCGCATGACCATGCGCGTCAATCTCGAAGGCCCGTGGAACTGCTGCAAGGCGCTGGTGCCCGGCATGATCGCCCAGAATTACGGGCGCATCGTCAACATCGCTTCTATCGCCGGCAAGGAAGGCAACCCGAATGCCAGCGCATATTCGGCCTCCAAAGCGGCGCTGATTGGCTACACCAAGTCGCTCGCAAAAGAGGTCGCAACATCGGATATCTCGGTCAATGCGATTGCGCCGGCTGTAGCTCGCACCGCGATCCTCGATCAGGTCACCGAGGAGCACATCAACTACATGCTTTCCAAAATTCCGCGCGGCCGTTTGGTGACGGTGCAGGAAGTTGCCGCGCTGATCGCCTGGGCGGCATCGAGCGATTGCTCGTTCACGACCGGCCAAGTGCTTGATATTTCAGGCGGACGCGCCACGTACTGATCCGGAAAATCACGGAAACGTGATCTTGTTGCGGGGCACGTTCTCTCGTGCGTCGGTGAGTCGCTTGTACAATCGCCATTCTGGCGCCGAGATGCGGTGGCAGCCTCAAGCCGTTAATTGATGAAGCTGCGCCGCGTCGGCGGTCTGTAAGTTGAGCGTATTGATCGCAAGGAATAGGTCGTCTTGCCGAACAGGGAGGAGCCCGTCGTCGAGCAGAGCCCAGAACCCGAAGCCGCTTCTGAGCGGAGCGATCATGCTCTCCGGATGCGCATTCGCCAGCAGGAAATTCTCTCTGGATTGGGTGTCATGGCTCTGCAGGGAGCAGCTTTCGAAGAGCTGCTCGGCTCGGCCGCGCGTCTTGCCGCCGAGGGCCTTGAGGCGGAATTCTGCAAGGTGCTGCAGTGGTTCCCCGCCAAGGAACAGCTGCTGGTCGTAGCAGGTGTGGGGTGGGGCGCTGATGTCGTCGGGAAGGCGGTTATCGGCGCGGACCTGGATTCGCCAGCAGGGTTTGCCTTGGCAACGGGTAAGCCGGTTGTTTCAAATCATCTCGATCAGGAAGAGCGATTCAGGACGCCCGATCTGCTGATTAAGTACGGGATCCGTCGTGCGATCAATGTCATCCTCCAAGGTGATGGAACGCCGTTTGGCGTTCTCGAAGTGGACAGCCGCAGCCCTGGAGAATTCAGCGAACACGACCTGACGTTTTTGCAGGGTACCGCCAACATTCTCGGCATGGCGATCGAACGTCAGCGCTACGAAGAGCGGCTCAAAGCGGCGCTGGATCGCCAGCAGGTGCTGCTCAAGGAAGTCAACCATCGCGTCAAGAACAGCCTCCAGCTTGTCGCCAGCATGTTGCGCTTGCAGGCGGGCAGCGTCGACGAAACGGTCGGAGCCTTGTTGAATGAGGCGCAGTCGCGGGTCATGGCGGTGGCTCGGGCGCACGAGCGGCTTTACAAATCCACCGACGTGGCGCGATTGGATCTGAACGGCTACCTCAAGGATGTCTGCGGCGATCTATCTGGGCTGACGGGAAGCTGCAAAATCATCTTTGCCGCTCCGACGCAGGTGACGATCGAAACCGATCGTGCCATCCCGCTGGCACTGCTGGTGACGGAGCTTGCCACGAATTGCGCCAAGTATGCTTATCCGATTGAAGAAGGTGGACCGATCCGTGTCAGCATCGGGCCGTCGGCCGACGGAATGTTGATGATGTCGGTGTCGGACGAGGGCGTGGGTTTGCCGGGCGATTTCGATCCCAACGTAACCAAAAGCCTCGGTTTGCGTCTCATTCGTGCGTTCGCACAGGGGCTAGGCGGCACGGTGGAATTCTGCCACCTGTCGCCCGGCACCGAAGTGAAAGTCCTCTTTCCCAAACAGCTTTAGCTTCGGACGGAATATTGCGGCGGGCGACACGCACCCGCCGACGACACTATCAGTACGTCTTGGCAGCCTGTGCCTGAGCTTGGCCCCGTGTTTCGCGCACGGCGTTTTGGGCCGCAGCCGCCAGCAGGCGCGCGTCATTCAACAGCGTGCAGAGCTGGAAACCCTCGTCAAAACGCTTCCGCGCGGTTTGGGCGCCGTCCGTGTGAACGCCCGCAATCAGGCCCTTGCTGCGTGCCCGTTCGCAGATCTTTGCAATGGCGGCCAGAACTTCGGGCTCACTTGGAGCCAACGTCGGCGTATGGCCCATGGAAAGCGAGAGATCAGCAGGCCCGATATAAATGCCGTTGAGACCCGGCACCGAGAGAATCTCGTCCAGATTGGACAGCGCCTTGGTGGTTTCGATCATGGCGAACAGCAGGACTTCGTCGTTGGCATGCTGCCAATAGTCGGCCCCGCCGTACTGCACCGCGCGGTTCGGCCCGAATGACCGGAAGCCCTTCGGAGCATATCGTGCCGCACCGACGAATGCCTCGGCTTCGGCCTTCGAGTTGATCATCGGGCAGACGAGCCCATAGGCTCCCGCATCGAGCATCTTCATGATGATCGCGGGGTCGTTCCACGGTACGCGCGCCATCGGCACTGCATCGGTCGTGGAGATCGCCTGCAACATGGAAAGGGCGACCTGGAAGTCGACCGGCCCGTGCTGGAGGTCGATGGTGACGCTGTCGAAGCCCTGGTGAGCCATCAACTCGGCTGAGTAGGAACTCGGGATCGAGCACCAGCCGTTGACGACACGCCCGCCCTCGGCCAGCGTTT
>JAEYYQ010000555.1 GCA_023428365.1 Pseudomonadota bacterium
GTGTCAAGCCCAGCGCGAAAGCGACGAGTGATTGCGGGCTGGTAAAGTCGATGTCACCCGTCAACTGATTGACGATCGTGACGGTAACGGTCGAGATCGCCTGGAACGGGTTGACCTGCAGCACCGGCGCGTTACCCGCAGCCAGCACGACGATCATGGTTTCTCCAACCGCGCGGCTGACCGCCAGCAGGAAGGCGCCGACGATGCCAGGCAGAGCTGCCGGCAGCACCACACGCCGGATGGTTTCGGAATGAGTTGCACCGAGCCCGAACGAGCCATCGCGCATGGCACGCGGCACCTGAGTGATGATGTCATCGGACAGCGACGACACGAACGGAATGATCATGATGCCCATGACAACGCCGGCCGTCAGGGCACTGGTTGCGCGGATTTCGATGCCGAGCGACGCGCCGACTGAGGCGAAGAACGGCCCGACGATCGTGAGTGCGAAGAACCCGTAGACAATTGTCGGTATGCCCGCCAGCACCTCGATCGCCGGCTTTGCGATTGTGCGCAGGCGTGGCGAGGCATACTCCGCCATATAGATGGCCGTCATCAGACCGATCGGAACCGCCACAAGCATGGCGATGAACGAGATCAGCAGCGTGCCCCACAACAGCGGCAGAAGCCCGTAACCACCCGAACCTCCCGTTCCGACGGTAGAGAATCGCGGGTTCCATTCCGTACCGAAGAAGAAATCCAGCGGATGGACGAAGCTGAAGAAACGGATCGCCTCACTGAGCATCGACAGCACGATGCCGAGAGTGGTGAAGATCGCGATGGCCGAGCAGAACACCAGTACGGCAACCACGCCGCGCTCGACCTCATTGCGAGCACGCAGGCGGGGCGTAAACCGACGAAGAACAAAGACAAGGCCGAGAACCGCGACTGCCGCCATGGCTGCGATCTTGGCCAACAGCGCAGTACTTTGCAGCTGGGCCATCCGCGCGGCAGCTTCCACCTCGAAGGGCTGCGGTGTTCCCGCAACGCCGAA
Organism: Pseudomonadota bacterium; assembly: GCA_023428365.1. GTDB lineage: Bacteria > Pseudomonadota > Alphaproteobacteria > Rhizobiales > Hyphomicrobiaceae > ZC4RG25. The sequence goes on from JAEYYQ010000555.1 coordinate 995, forward strand.
GCCAGTCGCGATCGCGTTCACGCGATCCAGCACTGCGTTGATCTGGTTCGCAGGAAGCGCGCGAACCTCGTCGGGCAGACCAGCCTCAACGAGCGAGCGGATCACGCCTCCCTCGAAAACTCCGAACAGCAGCAAAATCGCAAGCGCGGGCACACCACACCAGAGCGCCACCAGCGTTCCGTATTGCGTGGGCAGCGAATGCAGTTTGGTGCCAGCGTGGGCGGCGGCGACAGAACGGCTCTTGGAAACGCCGTACTGATAGGCGAAGCCCATCACAATAAGGATCGTGGCAATGAACCAGAACGAGGACATCAGGATCTGCTCTTAGGATACAGGCACGACCAGGGGACAGAGATCGGCCGCAGCGCGAAGCGCACTGCGGCCGGGAACCACTTAGTTCGTCGTCGACTTGCGAGCCTTCAGGTCCTCAAGAACCTTGCCGCGAGCAGCAGAGTCCATCGGGATCAGACCAGCATCGACCAGCTTGCCGTCATTACCGGCCAGAGCGTCGGTGAGGAAGTACTCAGCAAACTGCTCGAGGCCCGGAACGACGCCGATGTGCTCACCCTTGACGTAGAAGTAGAGCGGACGCGACACCGGGTACTTGCCCTCAGCGATCGTCTCCAGCGACGGCACGATGCCGCTGACGGTGGCGACGCGCAGCTTGTCCTTGTTCTGGTCATAGAAGCTCAGACCGAAAACGCCGACGGCATCGGCCTGCGCCGTCAACCGGGCCAGCGTTTCGGTATAGTCACCGGCGATCTCAACGACGCGTCCGTCCTTGCGCAGACCGAAGCAAGCGGCCTTCTGCTCATCGCCCTTCAGAGCGGCGATGGCCGGGAACGACCGGCAGCCCGGATGCACGACCTTCTCTTCGAACACTTCGCGCGTGCCGTGGTTGGAAGCCGGGATCACCAGCGTGATTTCCTGGTCGGGCAGGCTCTTATCGATCTGCGACCACTTCGTGTAGGTGTTGTCGACGAGCTTGCCGTCCTTCTCGACCTTGGCGGCCAGAGCAGCAAACACGTGCTTCGGCTCGAGCTTGAACTCGGCCTTGTCGGCGCGCGAGGCAAACACGATGCCGTCGAAGCCGAAGCGAACTTCGAGGATCTGCTTCACGCCGTTGGCGGTGCAGCTCTCGATTTCCTTAGCGGTGATCGGGCGCGAAGCGTTCGCAACGTCAATCGTGGTCGGGCCAACGCCCTGGCAGAACTGACGGAAACCACCACCGGTGCCGCCCGAACCGACGACCGGCGTCTTGAAGTTCGGGAAGGCCTGGCCGAATTCCTCAGCCACGATGCTCGAGAACGGAAGCACCGTAGAAGAACCGGCAATCTGGATCGTGTCACGGTTTTGGGCGTTGGCCGCGCCCGCGAATGCGACGACGCCGCTGACCGCCGCGGCCGCCGCAAAAACTTTAAACGTGCTGTTCACTCTTGCTCTCCCTGGTTGGGGCAACGCGAGGAACATCAAACCCCCGCGATCGAACGGCGCCAGCTTGCGCCGCACCGTTCTCCTAGAGCACCGGGATTATCGTTTTGTGACATCCCAACACATTGATTATTATGTTTTTTATTTCACGGCGCCAAAGACTGTTGCGCGGCACCTGGAATCGTTTCGTCAAAGATGACCTTAAATGTTGAGCCTTCTCCGACGGTTGAGGTGATTTTGAGCTCTCCGCGATGACGCGTCACCACGTTCTTTACGATGGCGAGGCCCAGGCCCGTCCCGCCTTTTTCGCGGCTGGCCATCGCGCTCACGCGATAAAAGCGCTCCGTGAGACGCGGCAGGTGCTCCGGCGGAATTCCCGGGCCGTCATCGATCACCGTTATCGACAATCGCTTCACACCGTTTTGCACCGACGGCTCCCGGGCAATGTGCACGCGAACCTGTCCCGGCGACTTTCCGTACTTGATCGCATTCTGCATAAGGTTCTGGACCACCTGCACCAGCTCCTCGCGATCGCCGCGAACCTGAGCCGGGCCAGGCAACCGGTCGATGTCGAGCGCGACGCTGGCAGAGCGAGCAACCGGCTCCAATGTCTGGGCGACGAAGTGCACCACCTCATTCAAATCCACGATTCCGCGCGGCGCGACGTGGACGTGCATCTC